>JAUVKJ010000111.1 GCA_030592145.1 Bacteroides sp. | reverse complement strand
CCATGTTGTTTTTTTAAACCTTGGTAATTTGATAAAAAGAGACTTGATATAGAAGTATTTGCCAATTTCCATTAAAAGGTACATTACCAGGAACTTAAAAGAGATTTTCACCCTGCTTTTTCCGGGGGTGATAAGTGCTAAGACTTTTTTTAGATAATAAGCAGTTCTGAGATGATTCAATCCATCCCCGAATCCAGCAGTTTCTTCAATGAATTTATTCCTGTACGCCTCCAGATCCTGGCTATTATATGATGCAATTTTTCCGGTGGAATAAAACTCATCGATACATGATTGGAACTCTTCAAAAGAATTAAGAATAACTGAGCCCTTGTGGAGCTCATCACGACTGAAATCTGGATCAGGATTGAGTAGAAGGGTTGGCTTTGGGCCCATTACCCATGATTCAATGGCTGTTGTCGTTTCAAATCCGGTCCAGATATCTGATATACTGATAACATCATGAATCGGTTCATTCCGGGACAGGTACAGTACATTTGGATAATCCTGAAGCCGGATCATTTCATTCATCCCAGGATCAGTAATAGAAGGATTAGCCTCGTTTGGGTGTCGCTTCAAAATAAATAGGATATCCGGATTTTTCACGATGGCCTTTTTGAGAATATCTTCAATAAGGTACATTTGTTGTTTAAGCCATGGGAATCTTTCTTCCGTTAAATTATTAGCAATTAATTCCATACGGCCCTGCACATTGAACAATTTGCCAAAGGCCCATCCTGCATATGCAATGACCTTTTTATATTCAGTAAGATTATGCTGTTTCAGAAATGTATCCCTGGACTGGAACTTATATATCTTGTATCTGTCAAAACCAGTGCCTCCTGTTAAAACTATTTTTGAAGCAAATTCTGGCTCGCTCATGCGTAAATACCGGCAGGTCCTTTCAGACCAAAGACAAATATATTCCTGGAAGAAGTTTTTATCCTTGTTATATCCCCAGTAATCGAATGTACCGTCTGTTCTGAAATTGCCTTCTGATACCAATGCAAATACCTTTATTCCGTTATCGTATGCATATTTGGCGGCTTGGTAATGTCTTACAGATCCGATGGTGTTTGGAAGCAGTACCAAATCAGGACGTTTCCTGAAAATAGCATGGATATCCCAGATGAATGCAAATTCAATTGTACAATTGAGGTATTTCTCAGCGACATAGACCAGAGGCAGCAGAATTTCCACATCCCGGCCGGTGTCTGTATCTAAAAAACAGAGTATTCGAATTTGTTTTCGGCTGTTCATTTACTTCACTAATTCATCCAGATATGCTGCAAGCTTTAATGTCTGTTCTTCAACTGAAAAAGATTCTATATTTGCAGCAGACACTTGAATGCCTCCTTTAAGGTATTGGGCAAATAATGTCTTCAGGTATTCCTTAATGGCATTAAAATCATCGTAATTTAAGCATTTTCCCTGATTGGTATGAGTGAGAATTTTTCCGACATCACTGTCGGGTGGACCCAATGCAAGGATGCTTCGACCGGTGCGCAAATACTCATAAAACTTACCCGGCATACGACCATTGATATTTGCCGCGCGATTCAGGGGCAGTAAAAGCACATGAGACCTGGATATCATTTCGATTGCTTTGGGTTTACTCACTGTCCCCGGGTATTCCGTAAATTCCTCCAGGCCAAATTCCGTGATGGTCTTTTTTACAGACATATCAACTACTCCGGCAAGGATGATTTTCAACTGATCCTGCAGAGCAGGCATTTCTTTTATCAGATCTGCGAGGGACTGGAACACACTTACCGGATTGCGGTCATATCCGAGAATTCCCGCATGACTGATAGTAAAATGAGAAAATGGGGTGGAATCCAAACCTTTAAAATCATCCTCATCATAACCATAATAAAGTACATCCACGTTGCGGGCTCCGATCTTTTCCAGATCTTTTTTCCATGTGGGACTGGCAATTGTGATTTTACCTGCGGTCCGGAAGGTTTCCTGCTCCAATTCCCGGTGCTTCCGGTCTGCCCGTTTGCTCAATGGAAAAAGATCGTAATAGTCAACCTGTGTCCAGGGATCCTGAAAATCAGCCAGCCAGGGAATATTAAATTTTGCGGCCAGCCGGCATGCTATGACCGTATTGGTATGGGGAGGACCGTCTGAGAAAATGGCGTCTACAGGATTTTCACGGAGATAACGGCTCAGCCTTCTGACGGAGGGACGGATCCAAAGTGAACGGGCGTCAGGTATGAAGAAGTTTCCCCGGATCCAGACGGAAAGATTCTCAAGCAGGTTAGGCTTTTTCTCCCTTGCGTGGATGGGATTAATCATCGGATCTCTGAGTCTTCGGCCTGTAACCAGTTTAAAAAATTTGAAGGGTTCGATGATGTGACCCCTGATCACCTCGAGTTTTTCCGGTATATCCTTCATGGTGGATTCATCAAGGTACGGATAATGAGCATTTCGGGGAACGTAAACAACCGGTTCCCAGCCAAAACATCGAAGATATTTTGCAAATTTCAGACAGCGGTGTACACTAACGCCGCCTGAGGGTGGCCAGTAATATGTAATGATAAGAACCCGTTTCAAATCCTTGATTTATACAACACTGCTTTGAAGCAGTTCGATCATACTCAATTTTTTGGCGATGATGTCACGGATGCCCGCTACAGGTATCCTGTCCTGTTCCATGGTGTCACGGTACCGGATGGTAACAGTATCGTCCTGTGAGGTCTGGTGGTCAACAGTGATGCAATAAGGGGTTCCGATGGCGTCCTGCCTGCGGTAACGGCGTCCGATAGAATCCTTCTCCTCGTACTGGCAGTTGAAGTTAAACTTCAGTTCATTCATTATCTTGCGTGCCACATCCGGCAGACCGTCTTTTCTGATAAGTGGCAAAACCGCCACCTTTACGGGAGCCAGGGCCGGAGGAATTCTCATGACCACCCTTTCATCGTCAGCACCTTCTTTCTCGATTTTCTCTACTTCGTAAGATCCTGCCAGGACAGTCAGGAATGTTGGGTCAAGTACAATCGAGGTTTCAACAACATAGGGGATGTAACTCTCATTGAGATCATTATCGTAATACTGCATCTTTTTGCCGGAGAATTTCTGATGCTGGGCAAGATCGAAATCGGTCCGGGAATGGATCCCTTCAACCTCCTTGAACCCGATCGGAAACTTGAATTCGATATCGGTAGCGGCATTGGCGTAATGCGCCAGCTTGTCATGGTCGTGGAAACGGTAGTTTTCTTCGCCCAGTCCGAGGGACTGGTGCCATTTCATCCGGGCCTCTTTCCAGTATTCAAACCATTTCAGTTCTTCCCCCGGACGAACAAAAAACTGCATTTCCATCTGTTCGAATTCACGCATTCTCATGACGAACTGACGGGCCACGATCTCGTTCCGGAATGCTTTACCGGTCTGTGCAATACCGAATGGAACCTTCATCCTGCCTGATTTCTGGACGTTCAGGAAATTGACGAATATGCCCTGTGCAGTCTCCGGACGAAGGTATATTTTGCTTGCTGAATCACTGACGGAACCCAGGTTGGTTTCAAACATCAGGTTAAACTGCCGTACTTCAGTCCAGTTCCTGGAACCCGATTCAGGATCTGCAATTTCACAGTCAAGGATGATCTGCCTGAGCTCTTTGAGATTGTCCTTCCCGAGTGCTTTTACAAACCTGTTATAGACCTTGTCAATCTTCTCCTGGTTGGCCAGTACCCGTGGATTCGTTCCGAGGAATTTTTCCCTGTCAAAAGAATCACCAAATTTTTCAGACGCTTTATCAACTTCTTTTTCAATCTTCCCCCGGAGTTTGTCAAGGTAGTCCTCAATCAGCTGATCCGCCCGGTATCGTTTCTTGGAATCCTTGTTATCAATGAGGGGATCATTAAAGGCATCTACATGCCCGGAGGCCTTCCATATATCCGGATGCATGAAAATGGCGGAGTCAATGCCAACGATATTTTCATTCAGGTTTACCATGGCTTCCCACCAGTATTTCCGGATGTTATTCTTGAGCTCCACACCGTTCTGCCCGTAATCATAAACTGCGCTTAAGCCATCGTATATCTCGCTTGAGGGAAATACGAATCCATACTCCTTGGCATGTGCAATGATTTTCTTAAAAAGGTCTTCCTGGGCCATGATTAAAAGAAAGATTGGTTAAATTCAATGGCACAAAAGTAAAGAAAATAATTACTTCATTTCAGGTTTTGCGATTTGTACTTCAAGGAATCCGGGAAGTTCTTAACGGGTATTCTGAAGATTTGCCAAAAGCCTTATTATATTTGTAAACAGTTTGCATTCTCCTTATGAAGAAAGAATCCGATTTTTTAGTTATCGGGACCGGTTTGGCCGGTCTTAGTTTTGCCCTGAAGGCAGCGGACCATGGAAAGGTTTGTGTGCTTACCAAAACCAATATTGAAGAAACAAATACTCAATATGCGCAGGGAGGCATTGCTGCCGTTACGTACGAACCGGACACCTATGAAAAGCATATTAAGGATACCCTTGTTGCCGGTGACGGCATGTGCGATGAGGAAGTGGTCCGCCAGGTCGTAAATGATGCTCCGGCGCAGATCGAAGAACTAATCCGCTGGGGTGCCAGCTTTGACAGGAAATCAAGCGGAGAATTTGACCTTGCCAGGGAAGGAGGGCATTCGGAAAACCGCATTCTTCACCATAAAGATAATACGGGTGCCGAGATACAGAACAAGCTCAGCGAACAGGTTCGGAATAACAGGAACATTGAGTTACTGGAAGATTATTTTGCTGTGGACCTGATTACCCAGCATCATCTTGGTCAGCTGGTCAGGCGTTACAATGATAGAATACGCTGTTTCGGAGCTTATGTGATGGATCTGAAAACAGACCGGGTGGTCACCCTGCTTGCAAAAACGACCATGATTGCTACCGGTGGGGTGGGGAACCTGTATCATACCACTACAAACCCTGCCATTGCAACAGGAGACGGCATTGCAATGGTATACCGGGCGAAGGGGATTATCGAAAACATGGAATTCGTACAATTTCACCCGACCTCCCTGTACAACCCGGGCGAACGGCCCTCATTTCTCATCTCCGAGGCGCTCAGGGGTTTTGGAGCCATACTGAAAACCCGGGACAGACAGGAATTCATGGAGAAATATGATAAACGGGGAAGCCTTGCCCCACGGGACATTGTGGCCAGGGCAATTGATAATGAAATGAAGGTAAGGGGGGATGATTATGTGTACCTGGATGCCACCCACCTGGATGAAGATAATCTGAAATCTCATTTCCCAAACATCTTCGAGAAGTGCCTCAGCATCGGAATAGACATAAGCAGGGACCCGATACCGGTGGTACCTGCGGCCCATTATATGTGCGGTGGGATAAAGGTGGATACCAGGGGGCGGACCTGGATCAACCATCTTTATGCGGCAGGGGAGACCTCCTGTACCGGCCTCCATGGGGCGAACCGGCTTGCATCGAACTCCCTGCTCGAAGCCATCGTGTATGCTGACCGTGCTGCAAACTCAGCCATAGAAGAATCCAAAACTGTCAGGATCCAGGAAAACATACCGGACTGGAACTATGAAGGAACTACCCATCCCGAGGAAATGATCCTGATTACCCAGGATTTTAAGGAGATGCAGCAGATCATGAGTAATTATGTAGGGATCGTCCGTTCCGACCTGAGGCTGAACCGTGCCCTGAACCGGCTTGAGATTATCTACCGGGAAACCGAAGAGCTTTATAAGAAATCAACCCTCTCCAAATCCCTCTGCGAACTTCGGAACCTGATCAATGCAGGCTACCTGATCATCAAGATGGCGCAGGACCGGAAAGAAAGCAGGGGACTTCATTACAATACCGACTATCCTCATAAAGCCAACCTCAATATCCTTTCCTGAGTTTCAATATTTGCAGGCTAAAGGCATTGCAAACACGTCTCGGCATTTTGCGCAGTAACACAAAATAAGGTTCCTTAGTTTGCAATGCCTTAAGCATACAGGCAAACTTTGCTTGTCGAGGCTCCTAAGCTAATAATCCCTCCAGCTTAATCACAAATTTTGGAAATCAGTTCTAACAAGATTGGGATCAGGCAAGTGATGAATATTTTTCTTCAATGAAATCAAGGATTTTCTTAATTTCTGAAACGTCTGTCGAAGTGACAAGTTTAAGGCGGGTTTCCCTGAAATTCGGAAGACCCTTGAAGTAATTGCTGAAATGCCTGCGCATCTCAAAAATTCCCCTGGGCTCCCC
>JAUVKJ010000057.1 GCA_030592145.1 Bacteroides sp. | reverse complement strand
AGGGAGCCGTCTGAGTTTGCAAATTACCAGTAAAATTTGCTTGCTGTCGGCATCTGTTAAACCGGCACTACAAAATTTACATTCAGGCTTCAGGCATTATTAGCTTAGGAGCCTATATTTTGTGCTTCCCGGCACAAAATTCAGCGACGGGCTAATCAATACCTGAAGCATGCAAATTTTGAAAGGTGCCTTGTTTAACAATACCTCCAGTTTAATAGCAAATTTTACTGGTAATTTGCAAACTCAGACGGCTCCCTGGGCAAGCATGGCATTGGCTACTTTTACGAAGCCGCCAATGTTGGCTCCCTTAACATAGTTAACGTACCCTTCTTCTTCCGAGCCGAATTTTACGCAGGTTTCATGAATGTTTTTCATGATCTGCTGAAGGCGGGCGTCAACCTCCTCACGGGTCCAGGGAAGCCTAATGGAATTCTGTGTCATTTCGAGCCCGGATATTGCAACTCCCCCTGCATTGGCTGCTTTGCCGGGACCGTAAAGGATCTTGTGCTCCATATAAACTTCAATGGCTTCGGGCATTGAAGGCATGTTGGCTCCTTCGCAAATGACTGTGCATCCATTGTTAATAAGTTTTTTGGCATCTTTTTCGTTGATCTCATTTTCCGTTGCACTCGGGAAGGCAGCATCTCCCTTGATGCCCCATGGCCTTTCTCCCTCATGGTATTCGCATCCGTACTTTTCCGCATATTCTTTAATCCGGCCCCTCCTGTTGTTTTTAAGTTCCATGACCCAGGCCAGTTTTGCAGCATCGATTCCATCGGGATCGTAGATGAACCCGGTTGAGTCGGAAAATGTAACTACCTTGCCGCCGAGTTCATTGATCTTTTCGGTTGCAAACTGTGCCACATTTCCGGAACCTGAGACCAGGCAGGTTTTTCCTTTCAGGGAATCTTCCCTGGTTTTCAGCATTTCTTCAGCAAAATAAACAGCACCATACCCGGTAGCTTCCGGCCTGATAAAGCTTCCTCCCCATTCGAGTGCCTTTCCTGTAAGCACACCTGTAAATTCATTCCGGATCCTCTTGTACTGCCCGAACAGGAAACCGATCTCACGGCCCCCGACGCCTATGTCACCGGCAAGTACATCTGTATTGGGACCAATGTGGCGGCTCAACTCCGTCATAAAACTCTGGCAGAAGCGCATGACTTCATTATCTGACTTTCCTTTGGGATCGAAATCGGAACCACCTTTACCACCTCCCATGGGAAGAGTGGTCAAACTGTTTTTAAAAACCTGTTCGAAGGCGAGGAATTTCAAAATACCCAGGTTTACAGTCGGGTGAAACCGCAGTCCCCCTTTATAGGGCCCTATCGCTGAATTCATCTCAATGCGAAATCCCCTGTTGATCTGGATTTCGCCTTTATCATCCAGCCAGGGAATGCGGAATATGAGGATCCTTTCAGGTTCGGCAATTCGCTCAAGAATCTTAGCATGTTTGTATTTCGGATTTTCTTCAATGAATGGAATGAGGGATTCAGCTACTTCATGAACAGCCTGATGAAACTCCGGTTCTGCAGGATTTTTTGCCTGGATTTTTGCCATAAACTGTTCTACTATCGGATCCATTTAAAAAGGTTTTGGTGAATAAAATAAATCCCCGGTAACAAATATATCAGCGTATAATTTTTGTTTAAATATCGATAAATAATCAGATCATCATGCATAAATCTTGAACTTTATCAGCGACAGTACATGTTGTTAAACAGCGCTGTTCCGGCTTGCGGATACTGATATTTATGAACTGTGATCATTAAAGGGCAAATGGAAAAACTATACATGATCGCCCTGGGCATGGTTCCCGGCATCGGGAACATCGGTTCGAAACGTATCCTGGCCTATACGGGCAGTGCGGAAGCCGTATTTCGCCTGGATCGGAGAACCCTTATTAAAATACCAGGCGTGGGCTCTATGCTGGCAGACCGTGTCCTCGATAAAACAGTGATCGAAAAAGCCCGGGTAGAGCTTGACTATATCCGGGAAAATAAAATAAAATGCCTGTTTTACCTTGAAGATGATTATCCGGAAAAATTGAGATATTGTGAGGATGCTCCTCTTGTATTATATGCCAGGGGGAACCTGGATCTGGACGGAAAGAAAATACTCAGTGTGGTTGGTACACGCCGGCCAACACCCCATGGCCTGGAGGCCTGCAGAAGGCTGATCAGGGACCTGGCAGGAAGAAATCACAGGCTGGTTGTTGTCAGCGGACTGGCATACGGAATAGACCATTGTGCACATAAAACTGCCCTGGAGTGCGGACTGGAGACCGTTGCCGTACTTGGACACGGGTTGAAATTTCTGTACCCTTCCATCCACCGGCAGATAGCAGGAAAGATTGAATCATCAGGTGCACTTGTTACGGATTTTTCCAGTGGTGAAAAACCGGAAAGGAATAATTTTATCAAGAGGAACAGGATCATTGCCGGACTCTCCGAGGCGACAATCGTTGTGGAATCAGGTATCAGGGGGGGAGCTCTGATCACTGCCGATCTTGCCGATTCCTATCACCGTGATGTTTTTGCTTTCCCGGGCAGGATATCCGATCTTTCTTCGGCCGGGTGCAACCGCCTGATAAAATCTCATAAGGCGGCCCTGATCGAGGGTTATAAGGATGTTGAATACCTGCTTGGGTGGGAGCCGCCTGCGGTAAAAAAACAAAACATGCAGAAAGCCTTATTTCGGGAATGCACCCCTGTGGAAAAGACCATCCTGCAGGTTCTTCAATCCGAGGGTGATTCTTCCATCGATCTGATATGCTTTCGCACGGGCCTTCCGGTAAGCAGGATATCAGGTGTTTTGCTCGACCTGGAATTTGCCGGATTGATCCGGGCGATGCCCGGTGATTATTACAGGATGATCAGGTAAAATCCGTTCAGGGCCTAAGGTATTTATTGAGCTGTTTTGTAAGGAGATCAGATTCTTTCCTGTTCAGGGAAGTGATCCCGATGGGAGGATATTTGGCCACCGAACCTTTTACTTTCTGTTGGAGGATAAGTACCTTCTTCAAGCCAAGCATGGAGCTTTTGATCTCATATCCGGCAAGACCGATTTTCGGTATCTGAACAGCTTTCTTTTTTTGAACAAGCGGATGGATAGGGTAATAGCGTATCAGGATCTTGTCGCCCTCGTCGCTAAAGTAAAAGTAATTCAGCTGGCGTAACCTCGATGTTGTCACCAGGACCAGGTATACCAGTGTGACGAGAATGACCCATTGATATTTAGAAATGCCGAAAACATCCTTTTCAAACCAGCCGGATACCATGATTCCCACAAGCAGAACAACCGTGACGATCACCAGGATCATCTTGCCCAGATAGATACGGATAGTGGTTTTTTGTTGTCAAAGATCTTTGCATTATGATTTATTTTTCCTTCGCTTTCGCTCCGTGAGGACAAGGTTAAGCTCCCGGCTTGTTTGTCCCGCAATGGAAGTATTCTCTTCCGTTCTCCGGATCAGGTATGGCAGAACATGGCGAACCGGGCCGTAGGGCAGGTATTTTGCAACATTGTATCCTTCATGCGCGAGATTAAAGCTGATGTGGTCGCTCATCCCGTACAGCTGGGAGAAATAACAGCGTTCATCGTCCCTCGCAATGTTGTGTTCTTCCATCAGCTGTGTCAGATACAAACTGCTTTTCTCATTATGGGTACCGTTGAAGAGTGAGACCCGGTCCATGTTCTCAACCGCAAATTTCAGTGCTGCGTCGAAATCACGGTCCGTGCTTTCCTTGTCCGGATGAATGGGAGAAGGATATTCCTCTTCTTCCGCCCTTTTGCGTTCCCGTTCCATATAGGCGCCCCTGACAAATTTAATTCCAAGATAGAAATTTTTTACACGCGCCCTGTCCAGATCCTTCCGGAAAAAATCCATGCGGTCCCATCGGTACATCTGGTAAGTGTTATAGACAATGGCTTCCTTTTTGTTGTATTTCTCCATCATTTCCATCACCACTTCATCAATGAAATTCTGGTAGTAATAGTCTTCTGCATCGATCATGATCCTGACCCTGTGCTCATGGGCCGTGCTGCAGAGTTTGTCTACCCGGCTGCGGAAATGTTCCGCTTCCCGTTCTTCCTCCGGGACGAGGGTTTTTCCTGCACTTTTCTTCCTGAGGACCTCGCTCTGGCAGAAGGCGGTTGGTTTAAAGACGGCAAAGGCTATGTTCTCATTCCCGGCGGCATTGATGACAGTTTTCAGGGTTTCTTCCAGGGCAGTATCGATCTGTTCGGTTTTTTCACCGCCCTCCACGGAATAGTCCAGTACAGATCCCACTTTGTACCGGGCCAGTTTCTGAACGGTTGGAAGACAATCCTCAATGGTTTCACCCCCGCAGAAATGGCTGTAAATGGTCGGCTTTATGAGCCAGTTTATGGGGAATCGAATGCTTATGGCCAGACTGGAGATAAATCCTCCGATTTTTACAATTCCCCTGTTGGATATGGACCTGAACAGGAAACAAGCCTTCCGGAGTTCTTTATCAGACTTGATTCTGAAGGCAATTTCCGTATTGTCGAAAGAGATCATACAACAAAATAACATCCCGGGATCAATATAATCAATGACAAAGATCAATTCCGGATAAAATTTTTACTTTTAAGAGGGTTTTATATCATATTATACAACACATGCGGTATCAATTACAGATGGATCAGAAAGACCTGCTCGGAGGCATTATCCTGCCTGCCTCAAAATCCATCAGCAACCGCCTGCTGATCCTGAATGCCCTGGCCGACCGGGCAGGAACACTTGAAAACCTTTCAACCAGCGATGATACCAGGGTGCTGGAAGGGGCCCTGCGATCCGGTGAGGGTACTATAGATATAGGGTATGCGGGAACGGCAATGAGGTTCCTGACGGCCTATCTGAGCATCCGTGAGGGAAGGTTCGTGCTTACCGGCTCGGAGCGGATGCGTCAACGGCCCATCGGTGAACTTGTAGACGCACTGAATGAACTTGGTGCCGGGATCCAATACCTGGAAAAACCGGGATATCCCCCTCTTTCCATTCAGGGAAGAAGAATACCCGGAGGTGAAATATCGGTTGACAGCAGCATCTCCAGCCAGTTTATCAGCGCATTAATGATGATAGCACCCGCATTACAAAACGGTTTGATCATCCGTCTCGGGAATGAGATCGTTTCTTCTTCCTATATACATCTGACAAAAAATCTCATGCTTGACCTGGGCATCCCTGTCAGATTTTCAGGATCCGGGATCAGGATACCCTTTCACAAATTCAGGGGGAAAGATATGAGCATAGAGGCGGATTGGAGCGCGGCCGGTTACTGGTATGCACTGGCGGTTCTTACAGGACGGACTGAGCTGGAGGTAGGGGGTCTCCAAAGGGGAAGCTACCAGGGAGATTCGGTGCTGCCGGAACTGTTCCATCCCCTGGGCGTGGAGACTCTTTTCCGAAAGGATGGAATTGTTCTGAGAAACATTCCGCGGACCATCGAAAGATTTGAATTTGACTTCAGCAACAACCCGGACCTGGTTCAAACCATGGTAGTATTATGCTCACTGGTCGATCTGCCTTTTTATATGAGCGGGACCCGTACACTGAAAATCAAGGAAACCGACAGGATCCATGCACTTCAGGTTGAGATAAAAAAGCTGGGCATTGTCCTTAAAGCTGACCCTGGGGGTGCCTGGATCTCATGGGATGGGGAAAAAACAAGCGATGTTCCGCAGATAAAGCAAATAAAAACCTACCATGACCACCGGATGGCCATGGCTTTTAGTCCCGCAGCCATTAAACACCCAGAGCTTATCATTGAAGATCCGGGAGTAGTAAACAAGTCCTATCCGGGATTCTGGAAAGACCTGGAAAGCACAGGATTCAGCCTGAAGGAACTGGATTGATCGTTCCCTGTCCCGGATCCGGGAAGGTACAGGATCGGGTATGAATGAAGCGGATCAATCACCTCCTGTCCCTGAAGAAATCAGAAAGAAGCCCTGAACATTCCTTTTCAAGCACTCCTGACTTTGTTTTCGTTTTCGGATGGAGAATATCCTGGATGATCCTTCCATAGCCCGCCTTGGGGTCCTTTGCCCCGTAAACGACCCTACCCAGCTGTGCCCAGGCACTTGCAGATGCGCACATGGTACAGGGTTCGAGGGTCACAAACAGGGTGCACTGGTTCAGATATTTGGCCCCCAGGCTGTTGGCAGCCGCCGTTATGGCAAGCATTTCTGCGTGGGCGGTGACATCATGCAGGATTTCGGTCTGGTTGTGTGCCCGGGCAATGATCCGCCTGTCTGCCACAATCACGGCACCAACCGGTATCTCATGTTCCTCCCTGGCTTTCATCGCTTCTTTCAGGGCTTCATTCATAAAATACTCGTCGGAGTAAATCTTGTAAGACATGAATTATTACATTTGTACCGGAAATTTTACTGACAAATATAACACACATGTACAGAACACATACCTGCGGGGAGCTGAGACTTGAACATGCCGGGGAATCCGCAACACTGAGCGGATGGGTACAGCGCTCGAGAGACCTGGGCGGAATGACCTTTGTAGACCTGAGAGATCGCTACGGGATAACCCAGCTGATCTTTAATATGGACGAGAATGAAGATCTTTGCAGGCAGGCACGGAAACTGGGACGGGAATATGTTATCCGGGCCAGCGGAATAGTAACTGAACGAAGCAAAAAGAATCCTAAAATGCTGACCGGGGATATTGAGATCCTGGTGACTGAACTGAACATCCTGAAAGCAGCAGAAGTTCCCCCATTCACCATTGAAAACGATACCGATGGCGGAGATGAACTCAGGATGAAGTACAGGTATATGGATCTTCGCCGGCCCTCGATCAGAAAGAACATGGAACTGCGGCACAGAATGGCCCAGGAGGTAAGGCGGTACCTTGATTCCCGGGGCTTTCTCGAGATAGAAACCCCCTTCCTGATCAAATCCACCCCCGAAGGGGCCAGGGATTTTATCGTTCCTTCAAGGATGAACGAAGGGCAGTTCTACGCTCTGCCCCAATCTCCGCAGACCTTCAAGCAATTATTGATGGTGGCCGGGTATGATAAGTATTTCCAGATCGTGAGATGCTTCAGGGATGAAGATCTCAGGGCCGATCGGCAGCCGGAATTCACACAGATTGATTGTGAGATGTCTTTCGTTGAGCGGGATGATGTGCTGGATGCTTTCGAGGGACTGACAAAGCATCTGTTCAGGGAAGTACTAAGTGTTGAGATCGAAGGTACATTCGAGAAAATGCCATATAGTCAGGCCATGGAAGAGTATGGAACGGATAAGCCCGACCTTCGTTTCGAAATGAAAATCAGCGAGCTGACCTCGCTTGCAAAGGGAAAGGGATTCCGTGTTTTCGATGAGGCTGAATACATCGGTGCAATATGTGCGGAGGGATGTGCCGGCTATTCCAGGAAGGAACTTGACGGATTAACGGATTTCGTAACACGGCCACAGATAGGTGCAAAGGGACTGATCCATGCCAGGTGTAACGGGGATGGCAGCTTTAAATCCTCCGTTGATAAATTCTTTAATCAGGATGAGTTAAAAGCCTGGGCGGAACAATTAAAGGCTGCTCCCGGTGACCTGATCCTGATACTGGCGGGCGAAAAAGAGTCCACCCGAAAAGCCCTCTCGGAATTGAGGCTTGAAATGGGGAATCGATTGGGACTGCGTATTATGGACACTTACAGGCCTCTGTGGGTGGTGGATTTCCCATTGCTGGAATGGAACGAAGAATCTCAAAGGTTCCATGCCATGCATCATCCTTTTACCTCGCCCAAGATCGAAGACCTTGCCCTGTTTGACAGCGACCCCGGGAAAGTACGGGCCAATGCCTATGACCTGGTAATTAACGGGGTCGAGATCGGGGGAGGATCCATCCGGATACACGATACAGATCTGCAGAAGCTGATGTTCAAAAATCTTGGATTTACCGAGGAAGAAGCCAGGAAGCAGTTCGGTTTCCTGATAAATGCATTCCGGTACGGAGCTCCGCCACATGGGGGCATAGCCTTTGGGTTTGACCGCTGGGTGGCGCTTTTTGCGGGACTCGATTCCATCCGGGATGTGATCGCATTTCCAAAAAACAATTCGGGCAGGGATGTGATGATCGACACGCCTTCTGATGTCTCTGAAGAGCAACTGGATGAGCTCAGGCTTCAGAGAAAGAAGTAACACCGGGAGGCTGCCTGTGTCCCGTATACCAGCAATTACGCCGGAATGTTTAAAAACCAGGTGTTTTTGTTAATAAGTTCAATGTAGATGCTTACGTAGCGTCTTTTAAACATTTATATTTCACTTTCAGATTTCTCAACCAATCGCATAATGCTGAAACTGAACATTGAGGACGGGATTTACAGAATCTCATTTTACAAAATAAGTAGGATGAATACCCTGATCGCAGATCCGCTTCGGGAAGAATTAACCAGGATTGTTTCAAAACCGGGAAGAGAAGTTGTCCTGAGCATGGACGGCATAAATTTCATTGACAGTTCGGGCTTCCAGG
>JAUVKJ010000221.1 GCA_030592145.1 Bacteroides sp. | reverse complement strand
CTGGTTGTTATAGTTTTCCCCGTCTTCGTTCAGGATCTCTATTCCGACGGGAACATAGTACATTTTATCCCGGATGGGGGATGCAATATTAGTAAATTTCCGCAACCTCATGGCATCTTTTTCGGTCGTAAATATCAACTATTCCACGCCCTCCAGTTCTTCAAATTTATTCGTAAATCGCACCATGTCTTTTTCGGTAAAAAAATGGTGGTCGGGGTAAGTAATTTCCGCGATCTGGGGCGAAATGCTGCGCAGATGTTTTTTGAATAAGCGGGGACCTGCAATCCCTGTGACCATCAGGATCTGCGGCCTGGCGGACTTCATTTCCGAGATGCTCATCGGCCGTAAATTATCCTTGAATACGGGGATGGGCTCACCGTAGACAAGTTTAGAGAAAAAAAGATGTTGGAATGGGTACAGTTTCAGATCATTGACAATTATCCTTCGTTCAATCGGCTTCAGCCTGTCCGGGCATTTTGTTATGAGTATGATATTCGCCCGGCGCCTTTCATAAGCCTGTTCCCTGAGACTGCCCGCCGGGAGGAGACAGTCTTCAGACATAGGCCTGTTAAAATCGATCAGAAGGATTGACAGGCCGGACTTCACATAGCGGTGCTGGTAAGCATCGTCAAGCAGGATCACATCCAGATCGGGTATCTTTCGCATCAGTTCACGGATCCCGTTGGCACGCCTGCGGTCAACCGCTACATAAATGTCCGGGTATTTATGCTTGATCTGCACCGGTTCATCCCCGATTTCATAAACATCTGAATCCGGACCTGCCAGGATGAAGTTTCGGGTTTTTCTCTTGTAGCCCCTGCTGAGGGTTGCCACCCTGAATTCATCCTTTAAAAGTTCCACCAGGTATTCAATATTGGGAGTTTTTCCGGTACCCCCTACCGTAATGTTGCCAACAGATATTACCGGGATCGGAAATTCATTCGATCTTATTATCTCATAATCAAAAAGCGTATTGCGGATCCAGACAACCAGCCCGTATAAGAGTGAAAAGGGATATAGAAGCAGGTAGTAATTATTTCTGGATGGTAGCAGCATACTATTTTTCCTCCCTTTTCACAGGATCAATACAGTTCAAACCTGAAAGGCAGCCTTGCCTGTATTCCGAATAATCCCTCCAGTTCATCGAGGGTCTTGAAATAAGGGTAAAATTGTCCCAGTTCCCTTTTAATCATGCGGGTCCGGGTATTCTCTGTGAGCTGCCTGATAAATTGCTCGATCGGGTCTTCCAGTTTCGGCAGGGACAGCACACGGTATTTCTCAAGTCCCGCCATCTCAGCGGCTATCTCGATGGCATCATGAAGTCCCCCGTACCGGTCAATCAGACCGTTCTCA
Source organism: Bacteroides sp. (assembly GCA_030592145.1). Lineage (GTDB taxonomy): Bacteria > Bacteroidota > Bacteroidia > Bacteroidales > SM23-62 > SM23-62. The sequence continues at coordinate 2,550 of JAUVKJ010000221.1, read as the reverse complement.
AGAGCGTTTTCCCCACTCCATACACGGCCTCCCGCTACGGCATCGACTTCCTCACGGGTCATCTGCCGGCCTTCGGAGACCCTGTCGATAAAGGAATCATAGGTGTCTTCGATCATCGACTGAAATATGGATTTTTCGTCTGCCGTAAGCGGCCTGAAGAGGCTGCCAGCATCTGCATGTGAATTTGTTTTGGCGACATCGATAGTAATACCGAGTTTTTTATTAAAAAAAGGTTTCATGTTAGGAAACATGGCAAAAACTCCTATAGAGCCTGTTACCGTATTGGGATGTGCCAGGATGGTATCGGCCGGGGCAAGGATGTAATATCCGCCTGAAGCTGCCACATCTCCCATGGAGGCAACCAGGGGTTTGGTTTTGCTGGCCAGGTCAACTTCACGCCAGATCACATCGGAAGCAAGGGCGGCGCCACCACCGGAATTAACCCTGAGCACAATGGCTTTTACGGAACTGTCACGGCGTGCCTGGCGGATGGCCTTTGAGATCCGTTCAGAACTGATGGTTCCCTCGCCGGTATTGCCAAGCAGGATATCCCCGTGGGAATATATAACAGCCACCTTGTCTCTGGCAATTCCCTTATAATCTCTTTTAGCCGGGACTTTGGTGTATTTTCTAAGAGTGATCACCTTGAGATCTTTTTTTGGATCGGTTCCGGTTAATTCCTTAAGTGCATCGATCACCTCATCCTTGTATTTGAGTCCGTCTACCAGCTCATGTTCAAGGGCATCCCGTGCCGAACGGATCGCAAACTCTTCCGCCAGACGGTCGAGAACTTCCGGTTCCAGTCCCCTCTGTCCCCCGATTCCCTCAAGCATATGGTTCCAGATGGAACCGATCCAGGTGAGGATCTGCTCCCTGTTTTCAGGGCTCATTTTATCATTGGTATACGGTTCAACAAAGCTTTTATAATCTCCATGCCGGATGACCTGGGCCTCAATTCCGAGCTTATCGAGTGTTCCCTTGAAGAACAATATCTCAGATCCCAATCCTGTCATGAGAAAAACCCCTTCGGGATTAAGGAAAATGCTGTCTGCCACGGATGCGAGATAATAGGATTTCTGGGTAAATATGTCACCGAAGGCTATAATGAATTTACCTGATTCCTTAAAGTCAAGCAGGGCGTTCCGGATCTCTTCGCATGTTCCCAAACCTGCGTTTATCGATGTTAGCTGGAGGTATACCCCCGTAATGTTATCATCTTTTTTTGCCTTCCTGATATTATCAAGGATATCCATTAGTCCCATTTCACGAAAAGACGGAAGTCCCATAGAAATAAAATCAAATGGACTTTCTGCGGCCCGGTCCACGATCCTGTCGTTCAGTTTCATATACAGGATGGAATTGGATTTGACCTCTGCCGGTTTCTCCGAAGTGGAGGCAGTAATGATTATAAGGATCAGGAAAAAGAGTACCAGGGTGCTCAGGAAGATCCCGGTGATGGTGGCCAGGGTGTATTTCAGGAAACTTTTCATAGTCTAATCGTTTAGTTTTGCTAAAGATATATAAAAAAAATGCTGAAATTGCCGTTTACGGATCATGGAAATGCATACTCTCGTTTTATCAACAGGAAGCAATCTCGGGAACAGGAAGGAGAATCTGGAGTCCGCATCAGGATTAATCGGGGAAAGGATCGGTACCATCCGGAAATCCTCCGCCCTCTATGAATCCCGGGCATGGGGTTACAAGAGCGAACACTCCTATTTAAATCAGTGTCTTGAGGTATATACCGATCTCGCTCCGGGCGATTGCCTGAAGCGGATCCTGGAGATCGAAAGAATGATGGGAAGAGAGCGTCCGAACACCGGTTACGATGACAGGATCATTGATATTGATATTCTTTTTTACGATGACCTCATTCTGGATACGGGGCCGCTGAAGATCCCTCATGAAAGGATGCAGGAACGAAAATTTGTACTTATCCCCCTGGCTGAGATCCTGCCTGACTTCGTACACCCGGTTTTTCACAAGACTGTCCACGAGTTCCTGAAACAATGTTCCGATCCCCTGGCTGTTCATCCCGTTCACAAGGATTAGTATTTGTGGATATCACCCGTACCCCGGGCATTTGTCGTATCCACCCGGATCAGTCAATGTGCATGAGGCAGGGAAAATTTGAAATGCCCGCTCCGCAGCTTTTCAGCATCTCCATCAATTTCCTGTCAAATGAATTATCGACACATATAACCAGGTTCTTTTCTGCATTCATTTCTATGAACCGGTCTAAAATATATTCAATTCCTCCGGCTGCCATTCCCTCTGAACTGGCTGCAGCATAGAGAATGCTTGCCCTGCCGTTGTAGATCAGAAACAGGACCGTGGAACACAGATTATTATGAGAATCGTAAGCGGCCCCGATCCGGGCTGAACGGTAGCGTATGGCATTCGTAGCAATCATCCGGAGTGTCGGGATCTCACCGGGTTTCAGCCTTTTCCTGTTGAACCTGTCAAACCGGTATGCAAACGTCAGCATATCGTGGACCGATATATTTCTTACATAACTCAGGGATCTTTCCCCCGCCAGTTCCAGCCGCT
>JAUVKJ010000182.1 GCA_030592145.1 Bacteroides sp. | reverse complement strand
ATATGATGTACAAACACACCCCCGCAGATGCAATGCGTATAAACATATCATCATACATCTTGGAAATGACCGTCTTTACATGCTTGTACTTAATGTAGGTTTTCTGGGCACAGGAATAAACATGTATGTGGGCTCACCGGGGCAGCCCGATCCCGATGGTATGCACGGTGATCCCCTTATCCACTGCCAGTTTGGCTGTCTCAACGGCATCATCCTCATGGTTCTCCCCATCCGTTATGATAATAAGGGCCTTGCTGGTTTCCTCCTGTTGAGTGAATGACCTCATTGCAAGTTCTATGGCTGATCCAATGGCGGTACCCTGCTTTGGTACGATGTCCGTGCTGATGGCATTCAGGAAGAGTTTGGCAGATACATAATCAGTCGTTATGGGGATCTGTATATAGGCATCCCCGGCAAAGACGATCATCCCTATCTTGTCGTTCACCAGGCGGTCAACCAGCCTGGCAATCGCCTGCTTTGCTCTTTCCAGACGGTTCGGTTTGATGTCTTCTGCCATCATGCTGTTCGAAACATCCAACGCGATGATGATCTCCACTCCCTCCCTTTTAATCTCCCTGAGTTTGGAACCAAATTGTGGCCTGGCAATGCCAAAAACCAGCGAAGCCAGTGCCAGAAGTACAAGCACCGATTTGAGGATGGGTCTGGAAAAAGAGCGGGCCGGCATCAGGGCCCCGATCACATCCGGATTACCGAAACGATTCAATGCCTTCCTCCTCTGGCTGAAAATAACTGTGAATACCAGCGCCAGAACCGGGATGAGTATTAAAAGATAAAGGTACTCTATGTGTGCAAACCTGAACATTCTACTTATTTCTATGGTATATTCCTGAAAAACAAATACCTGACCAGAATCTCAAGCATAAAGAGGATTGTAGCCAGCAAACCGAAACGCATATATTCCTCTTCTTTCTTGCTGTATTCCTTTACATCGATTTTGGATTTCTCCATCTGGTCGATCTCCAGGTAAATCTCCCTGAGCTTTTCATTATCGGTGGCCCTGAAATATCTTCCTTCGGTTGCATCTGCAATTTGTTTCAGGGTTTCTTCATCAATTTCAACTTTCACATTCTGGTACCTGGTTCCAAAAGGGGTCTGGACAGGCGCGGGCGCCATTCCCCGGGTCCCCACACCGATGGTATATACCCTGATCCCGAATGTCCTGGCAATTTCCGCTGCTGTCAGGGGAGCTATGGCGCCACGGTTGTTCACCCCGTCGGTCAGCAATATGATCACTTTGCTCATGGCTTTACTGTCCTTCAGGCGGTTGACGGCGTTGGCCAGTCCCATGCCAATGGCTGTTCCATCCTCGATCATCCCGCTTTCGATGTCCTTGAAAAGGTTAATAAGCACTGCATGATCCGAGGTAAGGGGACACTGGGTAAAGCTTTCACCGCTGTAAACCACCAAGCCCATCCGGTCGGTTTCCCTTCCCGATACAAACTCGATGGCAACATCCTTCGATGCCTCCAGTCGATTCGGCCTGAGGTCCTGGGCCAGCATACTGCTCGATATATCCAGAGCGATCATGATATCGATACCCTCGGTAGTAACGTTCTGCCATCGGTTGGTGGACTGAGGGCGTGACAGGACAAGGATCACCAGGGCAATAACCAGGACCCTGAGCGCAAATACAAAATGCCGGAGCAGGTGACGAAAGGTAAGTCCCTCGTTTTCAAGAGCTTTAATACTTGACACCTGTATGTTGGCAAATGCATCCCTCTCTTTCCATATGTACCACCCGATCATGGGGACCAGGAAAAACAGCAGGTATAACAGACCCGGGGTCGCAAATGTAATATTACTCATCATCTTCTTGTTCGCTTTCGGGTTGTACCCATTTGGTCATTTCAACAAAATCGAATGCCCTTTCAATATTCTCCTCGTTTTCAGATGCATGCGGCTTCTGCTTAGCAAATTTCACCAGGTCGGCCAGATTCAGAAGAAGGTGAAGTTTATCTGAAAGGTCTTCCTTGTCCTCCCCGGATCTCTTCCATGCACCCAGTATCTCATAACTGGTCATCTCCATTGCCGGGATGCCATAGCGCCGTTCCATATAGTGTCGGATGATCCCGGTGAGCCGGGTGTAATATTTCTTGAATTCATTCTTTTGCCACAACTTCTCATCACGCAGATCACGCAATTCCCTGAAGGCAATGATATGGGCCGGATCTTCAGGTTTCGGAGCACCGAAAAGGGGTTTGTTCTTCTTCCTTCGGCGAAGGTACCAGGCAAGGAAACCTGCAGTCCCCAGGAGAATAATCCCGCCGAGCACGAAGGGAAAGAGTTCCAGGAAGCCTACAGGCATGTGCAGTGGGGACTTCACATCGTAAATCGTGCTGTCAACGGGCACCGTGTGGACAAGCAGCAACAAGGGATTGGATTCAAGGCTGTCCGTCCATGTTCTCGAATGGAAGTGGAATTTCATGGGAGGAACCACGTAGAATCCAGAATCAAATGAGGTCAGCCTGTACCGCTTGTGAATTTCCAGGTCTCCGTTCGCAGTAAGCGTATCTGCAGGATACGACCGGATCACCTCCACTTTATCCACCAGGGTATCCGCGATGGCAGGAAAGTCCACCCGTATCCCTGCCGGCTGATGCACATTGATATCCAGATGGAATGATTCTCCTATCCGGATCTGGTTTGTATCAAATTCGGTTTTAACCTCGACATACTGAGCCCTGGCACCCTGGACGGAAACAAGCAGGACAAGGAATCCAATGAAAAAACGAATGATCCCCGTGTATCTTTCAAAATTTATGTTTGTTGTTTTCCTGTACACCCTATCGTCTCTTGAAAAGATTCATCAGGGGCCTCACATAGTCTTCATCCGTACGAAGGCTGACCGAATCAAGGCCGGTGCGCAGCATCAGGTCCCTGAATTTTGCCTGTCCCTTCTCCCAGAAATCCGAATACCGCTCCCTGATCCTCCGGCTGCCGGTATCCACCCAGATGGTCTTCCCTGTTTCGGCATCCTTCAGCCTTATCATACCCGCCCTTGGCAGTTCGGTCTCACGCAGATCATAAATATTCAGTGCGATCAAATCATGCCGTTTGTTGGCTATCCGAAGGGCTTCTTCATAGTCCTCATCCATGAAATCGGAGATCAGGAAGGCCGTACACCTCTTTTTTACAGCATTGGTAAAATACCGCAAGCCTTCGGCTATATTCGTCCCCTGGCTTTTCGGCTGGTAATCGATCAGCTCACGGATGATCCGAAGGATATGCTGCCTGCCCTTCTTGGGGGGAATGAATTTTTCAACCTGGTCACTGAACAGGATCACGCCAATCTTATCGTTGTTATGTATGGCTGAAAAGGAAAGAACCGCGGATATTTCCGTGATCATGTTTTTTTTCAGCTGGGTCCGGGTACCAAAATTGCGGGACCCGCTGACATCAATGAGCAGGATTACCGTAAGCTCCCTCTCTTCCTCGAAGATCTTAATGAAGGGATGATTGAAACGTGCCGTAACGTTCCAGTCAATGTTGCGGATATCGTCTCCGTACTGGTATTCTCTAACTTCTGAAAATGCCATTCCACGACCCTTGAAGGCAGAGTGATACTCTCCGGCAAAAATATTTCTTGACAGTCCCCTGGTTTTGATCTCGATCTTCCTGACCCTTTTTAACAGTTCTGTTGCTTCCACCTCAATTGATGATCTTATTCCTGTTTTTTGGATTTTGTGGTGATGGTAAAAAACCATTCACCCGTGTTTAAGATGATCCTGTAATCAAGTCCATCTAGTGTGTAGTGCCAGCTGTCTTCGGCGGACTGCTCATACTTTTCATTCAATCCCGATACAACCTTGTTCAGCATTGAATAATCGCACATCCATTTTGAATACAGGCATGTATCCTGTCCGGAGAAGAAATATATCAGTGTCTGGTTGCCAAGATTATCAATGTACTTGACCATGTTGTATACAGGGTTCCTCGAGGAATCATCTTCGTACAGTTCTTTTATATTCTCTTTCATAATTTTCCGGACCTCCGACTTATGTTTGCCAATGAAGTGTTGTCCCCTGGCCCGGCCGGGGATGGCCAGGCAGATCATAAGCAATATGAAGGGAAACCATTTCATATTATAAATATATGCCAACTACGGCACTTCTACGGTATTCAATATATCTGTTATGATATCTTCGGTTGTGATATTCTCCGCTTCGGCTTCATAGGTGAGCCCGATACGGTGCCTTAACACATCATGGCATATGGCCCTGACGTCTTCCGGGATCACATAACCCCTGCGCTTAATAAAGGCAAACGCTTTTGAGGCCATGGCCAGGTTGATACTTGCCCTCGGGGAACCGCCCCACTGTATCATGCTGGTATACTTTTCCAGTCCGTGTTTCCCGGGAAACCTTGTGGAAAAAACAATGTCAAGGATATACCTCTCGATTTTCTCATCCATATATACATCTTTTACAATACTGCGGGCTTTGAGTATATCTGCCGGCTTGACAACCTTGCCGGCATTTGGGAACACCTGTGCAATGTTTTCCCTAACGATCAGCTGTTCTTCATCCCTGCTGGGATAATCGATGACCACTTTCAGCATG
>JAUVKJ010000152.1 GCA_030592145.1 Bacteroides sp. | reverse complement strand
ATACTGATATCTCCATTCATCACCGGTTCGTCAAGCGATCCGGTGATTTGAATAATTCCATTGGACATCCCCTCAAGATTGCTGATAAATTTAGCAAGGTAGGGCTGGAATATGCTGAGTTTCAGCTTGTTCAGCGTGATGCCGAAATTGATCTTCCGGTCCTTCGGGAAATAATCACCCATGACGCCGAGGGTTTTCAGGTTTCCGCGCATAGCCTCCATGTCAACCCGGATCTTATGTTCCGGGCTGATCCAGTTGGTCCGGATAAAAGTATTTCCGAGCTCTTGACGGTTGATGCTGAGACTGTCAATGTTCAGGTCAGAAAGGAATACCAGATTGTCATATATACCTGAGATGGTTGAAGAACCGTTAAGGATGCCGGAAAGGTTCAATTCCCCGAAAGCCTGGTTCATCTGAGCAAGGTCCAGGTTTTTAAAGAAGAAATGAAGCTTGTCATCAGGATCTTTTGATATGACACCATCAATTGATAAAGCTTGTGCCTCATGGGTAATGCGGAAATTATCAAAGCTAACGCGGGAGGTATCAACCGACACAAGCGAAGGGGCCAGGTGCCAGACTGTGTCTCCCATCACCACCTCACCCGCATTGAATTGAAGGTCAATCCGGGGAATGATATGCCGTTTCCTGTACTGAAGTGCCGCCTGTCCGCTGATTGTCCCATTATAGAGCTCAGCCGGATTATGATTATGCCAGCTGATGCTGTACCGGAATTCATCCCTGAAGGCACGGGCATCGATACGAAAGTTCTCCATATGGATGCGCGCCCCGGCATCGAATACGCGGCTGTTGGTTTTCATCCTTACAAGCGAGTCGTCTGATGCCAGGTTCACTTTAAGTTCCTCGTAGCTGTTCTGCTTCCACCTGAGATTGGGAAAATCACCATCCAGTTTGAATTCATGCCGGGCCGGATGATAATACCCGGATATTTCTGAATTCCTGGCGATCTCGACCTCGGGATAGAAAAAATCTGTGATGGGAAAAGTGTTTTTAAAATGAACCGAATACCTGAATTCATTCAGGCTTTCTTCAGGTTCAGCAGGGGCCTTGTCGATGTTCCTGAAAGACGGCAGGTGATGGGCAATCAGTTTGCCGGTGGCTTTACCGATATCCTCAAATTCATATTTTCCGATGATCTCGGCATCCACCAGGTCGGATATCAGGGTCATACGGTTGGTATCGGGGCGATGATGGGCAAAAAGATCAAAGTCATAGATCTGTATCTGTTTATCCTGCTTCCGGAAGAGTGAATTCACAAGATTGATCTCCCCGTTAAAATCATTCAGGTTTGCTCCGATAAAATTGGCCCTCAGGAAGCATGACAGGGTATAGCTCGGATCGGATGAGGAAATGTTGAGAGGATGCAGCATGGCCTTATCAACATTTGCGGTAAAATCAAAGACGGGAAGTGTATCGGTAAAATCGATCTTGCCGAAGAACTCCATTTTAAGGTTGGGATCGGCGATGGAGAATAAACCGTCGAACTTTCGGTTCGACAGGTCTCCGGCCAGGTAAATATTCCGGTAAGGATACCCGTTGAATTCAAGCAGGGAAATATTGCCGTCCATCTTGGCGCTGAGATTTCCCCCAAGAAAGCTGACCCCTTCCACATTTCCTTCCATACTTAGTTTTCCAGTCATTTTCTCAAGGTTCGCCAGGCGGCCAAGGTCAAATCCTTCCGTGCTCAGTTCTCCCCTGAAATGCACGTTTTCATCCGGATCCGACTTAAAGGAAAGGTCGGACGATATATTCCCAAGGTCCGTAGTGAAGGACCCGTAGGTTACAAAATCGTTGTAAAAACCTGCATATTTTCCACGGTAGCTGATATTGCCCAGATGGCTGAGCGTCTCAGAGAGGTCGATGGTTTCTTCGGGGGTCCCCGGTTTTTGAATCGATTCGATATCCGCCACGTTGGTGGTCAGTTCCTGTATGTCGAAATACATATAGGTTTCCTGGAAATCAGGAAGTCCGATCAGGTCGAAGCTGCCTGAAAACCGGCTGTTCTGGCTGTATTCAAGGAGGATGTCATCACCGTTGAGGGAGTTGATCCTGCCCCGAAGCACACCCGACATCCTGACGGATTTGTCTATGCCCCTGAACAGGTTGCTGAAACAGGCTAAGTCCGGAAAATATAGGGTGGACGGTGCAAAACTGAACAAGAGATTTATCTTGGTCGGGAAGCCCTTGTTCCCGAAGTCTTTCCATTTCTTGAAGCGGAAGTCCAGCCGATCCGCCATCACCTCCGAATTCGCAGTAGTGAAGTGGACATCCCTCCACAGGAAGAATTCCCTGTTAATATACACCACCCCCTCCAGGTGGTCCATCAGGAATCCGCTTTTCTCCCTGAACGAAAGGTGTTCGACGTCAAACCGGATGGTATCATCGGATACCCGGAACTCTTTGACCCCGAGGTCCAGATCATTCACCCGAAGGTCGGTGAAGTTGATTCTGTAGTTTACATCCCCGGGTTTGTAATTGTTCTCGAAAATGAATCTGGAGTTCTTCAGTTCAATGGTATTGAAGCTTACTGCCCATTTTTCCATCCGGGTTGAATCGGGAGACTTTTTCAGGGCTTCAATGATGAATTTCAGGTTATTGACCTTGGCGGTATCTAAAGAAATCCTGACCGTGGCATATTCAAGCTTGAGCCGGCTAAGGTTTATTTTTTTTTTGGACAGACTGAACATTTTCAGTGTGGCTACAAGGTTTGGAGTATAGAGGAGGGTATCCATAAGCTGGTCTTTTAGCAAGACCTTTTTCATTACCACGCGGTTAAAAAAAATCAGGTCAATTGATCCGATGGAAAAATCCGCCTGCAGTTTTTCTGAAACGGAGGAAGCAACCTTGTTGGCCAGGTATGTCTGTATCTGTTTGTTTTGCAGGACAATAAAGGCCGTCGTCGGGATGGCGAAGAATCCCAGGGCAATGATGATCAGTATTTTAAGTACTTTTTTTATATTTTCGTCAGATAATTTCAATCGTCCGGGCAGGAAGAAACGGGTGAAGGACCCACTTGCCAGTCCCCGGTGATTGTAAAACGCAAATAAAAGAAAAATAGTTCAAATAGCCTCATTTTCTTATCATTAAGATGTCAGTAAACATTCTCGGAATTGAATCTTCATGCGATGATACGGCGGCCTCGATCGTCCGGGATGGAATGCTCCTGTCAAACGTTATAGCCGGCCAGGAAGTACACAGGAAATACGGCGGAGTTGTCCCCGAGCTGGCATCCAGGGCACACCAACAGAACATCGTACCCGTGGTTGACCGGGCTTTAAAGGAAGCGGGGATGGGGGCAGGGGACCTGTCTGCAGTGGCTTTTACCAGGGGACCCGGACTTCTGGGATCCCTGCTCGTGGGGACCTCCTTTGCCAAGGGTTTTGCCCAGGCGCTGAATATTCCCCTGGTGGAGGTAAATCACCTCCATGCACATGTGTTGGTACATTTTCTGAAACACCAGGGCGAAGGGTCAGCCTCACCTGCCTTTCCCTTTCTCAGCCTGCTTGTATCTGGCGGACATACGCAGCTGCTGGTCGTGAATGATTACGACGAGATGGAAACCATAGGCAAAACCATTGACGATGCCGCCGGGGAGGCTTTTGATAAATGTGCCAGGGTTATGGGTCTGCCTTATCCGGGCGGTTCCATGGTAGACCTGCATGCAGCGGAGGGCAACCCGGATGCCTATTCGTTCAGCAAGCCCAGGGTAGCCGGACTGGATTACAGCTTCAGCGGACTGAAAACCTCATTTCTCTATTTTATCCGGGACCGGATGAAGGAAGATGAAGGTTTTATCAAAAACAACCGGGACGATCTCTGTGCATCCATTCAGAGGACCATCGTGGATATTCTCACCGACAAACTTGAAATGGCTTCCGTGCAAACAGGCATTATGGAAATTGCCCTGGCCGGTGGAGTGTCTGCCAATTCCGGGCTGCGCCGTAAGATCCGGGAACTGGCAGATAACAATGGATGGAAGGTATATATTCCCCAGGTGCAACTGGCCACAGACAATGCTGCCATGATTGCCATTACAGGATATTATAAGTATCTGTCAGGCGAATTCGCAGCCCTTGACATATCCCCGCTGGCAAGGCTTCCTGTATAATCGGAACAGCGTTTTCAAATAGTTGAAAAAGTGTTATCTTTAAGATTCGATTGTTTGGTATGGAAACCATAACCTTAGAAAGCACAAAAAAGACACCTCAGGTTATGCTCGATCCGGCAGGAAAGATCCGGATGGGCGGACGTTCAATTCCTGAAGATGCCTCCAAGTTTTTCGATACCATCCTGAACTGGATACTTGAGTATGTGGCCTCCCCGCAAGACCTTACCATTGTCGATATAGAGCTGGAATATTTCAACAGCGCATCTGCCAAATTTGTCATGCAGATCCTGCGTGAACTCAGTGAATTGATCCATAAAGGAAAGGAACTGAAGGTCAACTGGTATTATGAGGAAGGCGATGACGACATCCTGGAACGAGGAGAATATTACGCCAGTATCCTTGAAATGGACATCAATTTTATCGAAACGGAATAGTCCCTATTTCCGACTGAAGGGATTGATTAGCCCGTCGCTCCTAAGCTAACAATCCCTTCAGCTTGAATGAAAATTTTGCAGCGCCGGTTTAACATACGCCTTCAGCAAGCAAATTTTCATCCTCATACCATGTTATTGCATCTCAAAATTCAAGTGTAAAAACAGTGCCCTTTTTGCCGGAATGAAAATATATCGAACCCTTATGCAGCCTCATGATTTGTCTTGAGAGGCTGAGTCCGATGCCGGACCCGTTTTTCCGTGTGGTATAGAAGGGGATAAAGATCCTGTCCGCATCTTCGGGATCAATTCCTTTTCCGTTATCCCTTACCCGGAGGCTGGTTCTTCCATTGCTTGAATCAGCCCCCAGCCGGATGGTCCTCTCCTTGCGTTTTGCGACGGCTTCCATTGAATTATTAAGCAGGTTGATCAGCACTTGCTGGATCATCTGTGAATCTGCCCAGATGCTCAGGTCGCCGGCGGGTTTCTCAATCCGGAAATCTATGCCGGCCTGCTCCATATCCCTGGTAAACAGATTTTCCATATGCCCCAGCAGGGAATGCACAGAGAGAGCTTCGAAGGCCGGCTTCGGCAACCTGGTCAGGTTCTTGTAAT
>JAUVKJ010000316.1 GCA_030592145.1 Bacteroides sp. | reverse complement strand
ATCGGATCATTTATCTGTCCCATACCAAATTCCAGGTAATACTTCCTGTTTTCGTCTTTCATGAGGGGCGTAAGGATCAGATCTTCCCGGTCTTTGACAAGCCGGTGGGTAGGCGAGAGGAATTGCTTGCCCGAGGGTCCCCGGAGCGACTGAATGATGTCTTCCATGGTGGCCGATCCGAAATTGAATTCAGCAAGGATCTCGTACAGGACAGTTTTCCTGTATTCCAGCTTTTCAAGCTCAGGGATCCGGATTGAGACCCTGTCTCCCTCATATGCCATCAAGCTCTTTTTCAGCCTCTCCATTTCCCCGGCAAACATTTTTTCGGTCTCGAAGAGCTTGAAAATAGTATCCATCAGGGATTTCCGAAAGGAAGGATTCTGCTGTTCAAGCATTGGAAGCAGCTGGTGCCTCACCTTGTTCCGAAGGTATTTGTCTGAAGCATTCGATGAATCCTCACGGAATGAGAGATCTTTTGTTTCTGAATATGCGAAGATTTTTCCCCTGGAAGCGAACAACAGGGGGCGGATCACTTTTCCGGCCTTTGCCGGGATACCGCACAGGCCGCGAATGCCGGTTCCCCTGGAAAGGTTAATGAAAAAGGTCTCCAGAACATCATCCTGGTTATGGGCGGTGGCGATCAGGTCATAATGATATGCGCTGCGAATTTCTTCGAACCATTTATACCTCAGATTCCTTGCCGCCATTTGTATAGAGATCTGTTCTTTCCTGGCAACCTGTTCGGTCTGAAAATCCTTTCCGTGGTATTCTGCTGTGTATCCCTGGGCGAGTGATTTAACAAATACTGCATCCCCGTCCGATTCCTCCCCACGTAGGTGGAAATTGCAATGGGCAACGCCTGTCTCGAATCCCGAGGCAATCAAAAGATCCAGCATCACCACCGAATCAATGCCGCCGCTTACTGTGACCAGGATCCTGTCACCGGGACTGCACAGGGAATTTGCCTCGATGTATTCTCTGAAACTATTCAGCATGGGCGGGGTTTTATGCAAATGTAATTAATCCATTCCTATTCAAAACCAATGATCCGGGGCTTTGTAACATGGAAATTATCCGGGTTCAGCCGCTGTTCACCGGAGACATCAATGAAGAGAGGAAAACTTTTCTCAGGATGGTTGGGATAATATCCCAGCCGGATCGATATGGTTTCGAAGACCAGCCTTTCGTTCCGGATCCTTATGCCAAGTCCCAGCCCGGAATAAAACTCTCCATCATGCCATTTCTTGTATTCGGGCCCAACCATCCCGAAATCAATGAAACCAAACATTACAAAGCGGAATCCATACAGGTAATAGGGTGTGAACGCATCCGCCTCATAATTGAAAATTACCTTCTGCTGGCCTTTTGGCAGGTTTGAACGAAAGCCCCGGATACTTTCCCAATCGTTAATGCCAATATATTCATCTTCGAACCGGCGTATTCCCCTGACATACCTTGCAGATACAAAGTGCCTGAATTTAAACCTGTTGATGATAAAAAGAGGGGTGAAATAATTGGCTTCGGCATTGATCACTCCCTGTTCAATGTAAGAGTGATCCTTTATAAAACCACCTCCTTCAAACAGGGTATAGAGATACCCGAAGTTACCCAGGTATCTTCCTTGTGACAGGCTTACCCCTGCATAAAAGCGCCGGTTGAATTCATTGATCTCCGGACCCAGGATGAGGCTGAAAAGCATTCCCTGTGGAATGTCTTCCGTTCTTCCGAAATCCAGGACCAGATTACTTTTAAAGAAAGACTGGGAGGATACCGAGAAGGAATTCAGCCATACGTTTTTGTTCTGGTACTGGTAGAAAATGTTATCCGACACTTCCGGCCGTTCAATGTAGTGGCTCCGGAAGATACGGGAGGCGATTACAAAGTTCAGACGGTTTCTTGTAAGTGTGCGCTGTGAACTCAGGTGAAAGGCCCGGCCCGCCCAGGCATCATATATATTGTACTTTACGGGTAGGACCTCATCCACTGTGTCCGGGTAATAGATATATTGCTTGGTTCTGGTGCGCTCCAGGTTTATGCCCCCTGCCCATTTAATATCCGGGGTGAAAAATCTTCGCTGCAATTCAAGTTCATAGGTCTCGGCATCAAATATCTGGGCATACCGAAGCTTAGAATTGATAAAAGATCCTCCCATGTTTCTGACAATGTAAAAAATCTCATTGCCCAGCCATGGAGATCGTTCCGCATCCCAGTGAAAGACCATATGTAATTCCTGTCCGAGTCCAAACAGGTTTTTCTCAAAAATACTCAACCTTCCGGCATCATAATCGTACAGGGCTCCTCCCATTCCGACCGAAAAATTATCCTTGGTAATAACGAGGATATCAACGCTGTCAGACCCGGGAGAAGTCTCCAGTACACATATTCTTGCATCCTGGATAAAGGGCAATTCACGGAGAATCCTTTCATTATCGGAGAATTCATTCGGATCTACCAGGTCCCCTTTCCTAAAAAGCAGGTGATTCTCAATGACCCTGTCCTGGGTTACGTTGTGCAAGTCGTTGCCAAATTTCTCCATGGCTGAACTTGCCTCGTGTGTGGTATCAAAAATACTGGGACCAAAAGGTTCCAGTTTTGTATACCTGATATCACGAATGAATTTACCACCATGGGAAATGAAAGGGTCCGAACTTATCCGGGTTTGTATGGTATCGGTATAATCCGGCTGGGGCGGAGAAGTGATCACAATATTGTGAAGCTGTTGTGCCCACCTGTTCCGGTTTGCCTTTATTTCCAGGGAATCAAAGAAGATATCACCGGCTTTGCCCCTGGGATACTTTATCCTGTAATCCAGTCCTTCATGAATCACTATGGTGGTATCCTTGTCTATCTTTATTTTACTGCCGTACAGAATTATTTTTGACCCTTTAACCAGCTTCAGGGTGTCGTAAGAAGGCATTATCAGATCTGTACCTGACAG
>JAUVKJ010000097.1 GCA_030592145.1 Bacteroides sp. | reverse complement strand
ATAGATGAGCGGTCCTTCATATCCCCCTTCCCATTGAATGGTTGTATCGTACTCTGATCTCAGCCAGTCGTCGTTGCAGGATACTGCGGCCAGAACAAGGGAGAGGATAAGCACATATTGAAGAAATCCTTTAAAAGACATATTTATTAGCTTTATAGATCTCTATTGTACGGAATAATTATACAAAAAGTTTTCATTACTTCCTACAATCAGGTTGAATTTAGAAGTTGTTTTGTTGATTACCCCTATACTGAAAGGTGTGGAGCCGGGCAGGGGGAATCCCTTATAGAGGCTTCCGTCCTTATTCACCAGGTAGAGTTCATTCATTCCCCCTGACACCAGCCCGATCTTCTTATTTCCGTACGAAAACTGGTATATGACCGGCGGCCGGCTGATTTCGGATTTGAAGGAACGGGAAAACTTTTTCGATCCGTCATGGCTGAAGACCTTCATCTCCCTGCCATCGATAAAAATAAACTCCCGCCGCCCGCTTCCGTCAAGATCACTGTACTCGAAGTAATGCTTCCCCGAAAAATTTCCCAGTTCGATGGTTTCAACCGTACCGTCAAAATAAATAAACTGCACGCGCCCCATTGAGTCGGTCAGGGCCAGGCGGGACTTGATGCCCGTAGTATTGCTTTCCAATTGGATGCTGGCATTTTCAGAAACCGGAAAATGCTTTTTTACCTTTACCCGGGTCTCCCCCCTTCGGTTCAGGATATAAGTAGTGAAATGATCCGCAAATACTATGTAATCATTGCTGCCCACCCTGAAATGTTTGAGCGTCATGTCCACCCGGCCTTCCGTCCTGAAGAGATTCCATCCCCTGACCAGGATGCCGGTCTTATCATACAGGTAAATCCCCCGGTCTTCACCGGCCAGGGCGATCCGGTAATCCCGGCTCTTTTCATAATCGAACAGTGCCATACCGTTGGTGGCAGGCGAACGCAGCTTCACCGGGTAGCGTTCCACATAGTTCCCGTTGCGGTCAAGCAGGTGGAGTTGTTCACTTGTATTGAAGATCAGCTGCAGCTTACCGTTTCTGTAATAATCAACCTGGTAAACATCACCCAGGATCCTGCCCCCGATCTTCTGCTTCCATAATATTCTCCCGGATTTGTTCAACAGGTAAATGTTATTTCCCTCATCCTGCATAAAAATCTCCTTCTCCCCGGTGTAATGGTTAGTCACCAGCATGGGTTTTGAGGCCACCGGGTAATCGAGCCTGCTCTCCCAGACCGTCTGTGCCTCGTCTCTCATTTCCAGCGAATATTTTAGTATGACGTTGTTGTAGGCCAGGTCGTTTTCAGATGTGATCTGGTAAGCAAAGGCCTGTAGTTTTGAAAAATGCTCCCTTTCCTTTTCGATCTTTTCAACCAGGTCTTTGCGCAGGAACCTTTCCATCAGTTTGCCTGAAGCAGGTATATTCAGGTAGAAATACAGGTTTGAACGGGAGGCAAGATATTCCGAGAACTGGTGAAAATCCAGGTCGCTGCTCAGGTTATTCCCGAGCTGGATGGCATGGATGTACTTCGATAACGCGGGAATGGAATTGCCGAAAACCATATAATTATCATAAAATGCACAGTACTTGCTGTTGATCCCGTCGAATATCTTCCCGAAAAGTTTCGCGGGGAGATAGGGCACCGGCACCTGGTAAAAGGTATAGTTGACATCGTTGTTCACGGGCCTTTCTATGATCAGGGAGGAGAGAGCGATCCCGTCTTTCCCGGCCACGATGCCGAGAAACTCCCTCATTTTCTCCTCCGCAAGGCTGCGGCTTTTCGTATTGCATACAACGTACGCGTTTTCATCCCATCCGAAATTCCTCACATCGGTCAGCACCAGTGCCACCTGCCGGTCCATGATCGGGAGGAATATCTTGTCTATGTCCATTTTATACTTTCCGTTCAGCGCCTGCAGTTCTCTCAGGTAAGCCCGTTCGCTGCCCTTGACCTCAAGATGTTCAATTAAATCCTTCTTGTACCCGGGAAAATCATCCAGTCCCAGGGCTATAAAAGCAGCACTGTTCCCGGGAATGGCGGCTTCAATGTCAAGGCGCTGGGGCTGGTGCTTCAGGATGACGCCTAAAAAATTATCCGTGCCGGTGCCTGAATGGGTAAACCCGTTCAAAAGAACGGCATCGGACCGCAGGTTGACATCCATCTCCGACCAGTCCGCGAAATGAACAAAATTCGATACCCTTTCCGAATAATGCTCGTTGAAAAGGTGGGATACTATTCCCGGAATGGTTTTGTAATCGAGGAATATGTTTCCTTCCACATTCCGGCCTGCCGTCCGGGCCACTTCACGAAACCCTGGTTCATCGGCCACACCCTGGCTCAGCTCGATCTGGCGGATGGACTCTTCGGGCAGGATAGAAGAGTGGCTCAGGAGCAGGAGTCCGTGTGAAAAAGCAAATGAAAAACTTCTTTGTTCCCCGGCAAACTTAACATCATACACCCTGATCTCATTATACCGGCGGTTGGAAAGGCTGGCCCCATCCGGGATTTTTTCCTGGATAAACCTGAGTATCTGCTTGTCGTTCCCCATGTTCTCCATGGGATAGTAAAGGATGAATTCGAAATTGTCACGGCCGGACTTATGAAGAGACAGGGAAATTTCCGATCCCCTGTACAAACCGGCAATATTCTCGTCATCAAGGAGAAGCGAATCCATCAGGCCGAGGGTTTCCTGGAACTTCCCTACTCCCTCCAGGGCACCGAACTCCAGCCAGATACTGTTGCGTGACATTTCCTCCCGGATAAATCCGGAAAGGTCATGCGCCCTGATCAACAGTGCCGCGTCTGTGGGTACGCCCTGAATTACGTCAACCTTCTGGATGTTGCCCCTGCGCAGCTCCAGAAATGCATAGACAAGTATTCCCACCAGAATAACAACCACGGTCCAGAATAATACCTTTCTGATCATATTCATTCATTTTCTACATCCCGTCCAAGTATATAAAAAAAATGCCTTCGATAGAAGCCCTCCTTCCCCGGGTTTTCAAATGCCCATTGTTTATATCTTCACAGCTGTTCCTTAATATCTTTACGGTGGCGTGCCGGTGATTACCGGGAGTACAATAATGAATGGCGGCTTCCCATGTGATTTTGGAACAATTTTTGCGACTAAAATAAGTTTGTTCTTTTTTAAACAAGATGGGTCCGGCTAAACGTTTTCAGGCAATTCTCCTGTTCCTGACAATCGTATTTCAATCAATTGATGCACAGCATGTTATCGTACTAGATGAGTCCAGCGGCGAGCCCATTGACCATGTGGCACTTTACAATCAGGACAAATCTGTTTCGGCCCTTTCAGACATTTACGGCAAGGCTGATATACAGGCTTTCAAAAACGGCGACAGCATTTATTTCCAGCACTCTTCCTACGTCCTGGCCGGCTTTCATAAACATGAGCTGGCCTATGGAGACGGCAGGGTATGGCTGGTAAAAAGGAACATCATGATGGAGGAATTTGTGGTTTCCGCCATCAGGGGCAGGGAAAAAAAGGGAGAAACCCCCTGCATGATCAATGTGCTGGAACCGGATCAGTTGAATACTTCCGTCTCCCAGACCGGGGCCGACATCCTGCTTGCCACGGGTAACGTTATGGTCCAGAAAAGCCAGGGCGGGGGTGGCAGTCCCATTCTCCGTGGATTCGAAGCCAACAAGATCCTGCTGGTCATCGACGGAGTACGGATGAACAATGCCATTTACCGCAGCGGCCACCTGCAGAATGCCATCACCATCGACAACAACATCCTCGACCGGGTGGAGGTGCTTTTCGGTCCCTCCAGCACCATGTACGGCAGCGATGCACTTGGAGGCGTTATCCATTACTATACCCGCAGCCCGGAATTTAACGACAGGCAGCTTGGCCTGTATACCCGGTATTCGACGGCAAACCAGGGTAAAACCGTTCATGCGGACTTCAGCCTGGGAGGCAGAAAGATCGCCAATCTGACCAGCTTTACCCTGAAGGATTTCGGGGATACACGAAGCGGGCGGAACAGGCCTTCGGTAATTGGTGACTGGGGATTGCTGAACCATTACGTGAGTCAGGCAGGCGGAACAGACACCACCCTTATTAACACTGATCCGCACATTCAGAAAAATTCCGCGTACCGTCAATACGATCTTGTCTCCAGGACCCGGTACTCCCCGGTAAGCCTCATCGACCTCTACCTGAACCTGCAGCTCTCCACTTCCTCGGATATCGACCGCTTTGACCAGCTGAATGATTACGAAGGAGAGGATCTGAAATATGCAGAATGGTATTACGGTCCCCAGAACCGCTTCATGGCCTCGGTTCAGGGAGATTTTAAGAACTACAATCTCCTGTATACAAACGCAACAGCAACCCTTGCCTTTCAGCGTATCACGGAAGACCGTATCACCCGCAGATTCAGGGTCGACGACAAACTATTCCAGGAGGAGGATGTATTCGTATACAGCGGTAACTTTGATTTCATGAAGGTAATAAAAGAAAGCCGGCGCCTGTATTACGGACTGGAGATTACCCATAATGATGTACACTCGGATGCACGCTATGAGGATATTCGCAACGGGACTGTCCGGTCTGCCCTGACTCGTTACCCGGGAGGCGGGAGCCATACCAATTCCTTCTCTCTCTACGGGAATTACAAGATGATCCTCTCCGATAAGATGGTGCTGAACACCGGACTCCGCTACAATTATGGC
Source organism: Bacteroides sp. (assembly GCA_030592145.1). Lineage (GTDB taxonomy): Bacteria > Bacteroidota > Bacteroidia > Bacteroidales > SM23-62 > SM23-62. The sequence continues at coordinate 2,016 of JAUVKJ010000097.1, read as the reverse complement.
CTGCTCCGAAGCAAATTTACCGATACCAACCTCCCTTACGACGAGATCCGTATCAACAACGGGGCTCTGACCGGGTCGGCCAGCCTGGTGTATACTCCGGCCCCGACCTGGCAGTATGATTTTATACTGGCGACAGGCTTCCGGAATCCCAACGTCGACGACTATGGCAAGGTAAGGGCCAAAGGCGACTATGTCACCGTCCCCAACGAAAACCTCCAACCCGAATACACCTACAACGCCGAGATCGGAATAAGCAAGAAAATTCCCGGGATCGCCACATTCAGCGGCTCCGTCTACTTTACTTACCTGACCAATGCCATCGTGCGCACGGATCATACCATGAACGGCTTGGACAGCCTGCTGTACGACGGGGAATACTATAAAATCATCACCAATGCAAATGCCAGCCTGGCCACGATCCAGGGGATCTCCCTGAATGCCCGCTCCGACCTGGCAAGCAATTTCCGGTTCATGGGCACATTCAATTACCTGAAGGGGACCGACATCACCAACAATGTTCCCCTCGGGCATATCCCCCCCGTATTCGGGAGACTGTCGATCAGCCATAACCTGAATCTACGTTTTCCTAAACGCAGTAATCATCCTGAACGCATTAGTCATCCTGAACTTGGCCTGCCCCGAAATCAGATCGGGGTTTCAGGATCTGCCCGTACCTTAACCACCGAATTCTATATCCACTACAGTGGCAAAAAATACTGGTCAGAGATGAGTCCCTACGGAGAAGACAACGAAGACGAAGCCATACCGGGCGAGGGTTACCCGGCCTGGTACACCATTAACCTTAGGACCCATTACCGGATCAGCGAACGTTTTGAAATCCAGGTGGCCATCGAAAACCTGCTTGACAGATTCTATAAAAGCTTTGCCTCCGGCATCGGCGCCCCCGGCCGGAATTTCATCTTCACCCTCCGGGCTACTATCTGAGCCTTCATAAGTCGGTGGTTTTTCCTATTTTTATTTTCCAATAAAATCGCATCCATGATCGATCCCAGTATCCATAAAAGCTGGAAAGAATGCCTTATCGGGGAATTCAACGAACCCTACTTTGCAGCCCTGAAAAATTTCCTGGTGGAGGAAAAAACCACAAAGGTGGTTTACCCCCCGGGAAACAAGATATTTGCAGCCTTTGACCGAACTCCTTTCGAAGATGTAAAAGTTGTGATCCTGGGACAGGATCCCTACCACGGGAAAGGCCAGGCCCATGGGCTCTGCTTTTCGGTCCCCCCTGGCATTGCTCCCCCCCCTTCCCTGGTAAACATTTTCAAAGAATTGCACAACGACCTGGATATTCCTATGCCCTCTCATGGCAATCTGGAATCCTGGACAGACCAGGGGATACTCCTTCTCAATGCGACTCTGACCGTCAGGGCCAACCAGGCGGGTTCTCACCAGAACAAAGGCTGGGAGAATTTCACCGATGCCGTTATCCGGAAATTATCGGAAAGCAGGGAGGAACTTGTTTTTATTCTCTGGGGACGGTATGCACAGGCCAAGGAATCCCTTATCGATACCGGCCGGCACCATATCCTGAAGGCTGCCCATCCTTCACCCTTTTCAGCCCATTCCGGCTTTTTCGGATGCCGGCATTTTTCAAAAACCAACGAGATCCTCGTAAGCCAGGGGAAGGAACCGGTAAACTGGAGTCTTGATCAGAACTCTTCATAAAAGTTTAATATCTAACCATTTCAGATGCGACCAGCCACTTGAGGTTATTCCAAAATATAGGTTAAAACCATCAATGTAGAATATTGTTTTCTCCATCTACTTGACTGGTCTAATTTTGTTTTGCAGCAATAACGGTTGGCGGTATGGCCAGTTGGTGTTTTCCTGAACCGAAATTTCTTAATACCACTTCATCGCCAATTGGCTATGATCGCATGTTAGTGATTGTGTTTTAATATATATTTATTGTATTACGATAATATATTTGCTTATTGTAATATTTATTTGTTATTTTGTCAAAGTTAATTCTATTAGTAAATATTAAAAGTCTTA
>JAUVKJ010000149.1 GCA_030592145.1 Bacteroides sp. | reverse complement strand
AATACCACCGCACCCACATCGATGGGGAGTCCGCCGGAAGGGACCTCCCGGTCAATCAGCGCTTTGACCAGCTGTTTCTCTCCTCCCTGGGGATATTTGACCTTAAGTACTTGAACATCAATACTTTTATATTTCTGTGTTCGTTCCTGGAGATGGATTATGGCATCCATTTTATTGTTTTCGATACCGATAATGGCTTTTTTTACTTTGAGAGCCTTCATCATGATGGTAATACCGATCAGTATTTCGTCGGCTTTTTCAAGCATCAGCACATGATCGGAGGTAAGATAGGGTTCACATTCCGCTCCGTTAACAAGCAGGTAATCCGCTTTTTTCCCGCGGGGAATTGCGAGCTTCACATGTGTGGGGAAGGTCGCTCCGCCCATTCCGACAACACCCATTTTATGAACTCTACGCATTATTTCCCGGCTTTCGAGTTCAATCTTCTTCTTCAGCTCCGGTGAGCGGTCGATCGTATCCTTCCATTTATCACCTTCCACCTTGATGAACACTGCAGTTCTTTTGTATCCCGAGATATCGGTTAAGGTACCAATCTTGAGAACTTTTCCCGATACCGAGGAATGAACGCTGGCTGAAATAAAGCCTTCACTGAATGCAATGGGCTGTCCGACTACCACTTCGTCTCCACGTTCGACAATGACCTTTGGCGGGGCGCCGATATGCTGAAAAATAGGAATACTGATCTGTTCAGGAACCGGGAGCACCCGGATACTGCTTCCGGCCGTGATCTTGTTCCCGGCAGGATGTATGCCGCCTGCTTTGAAAGTTTTCAATCTGTTTTTTCTTTTTTCATGGATATATCAGCTGCAGTCCCGGGATTTGCAACCGGGGTTTCTTCCCTGTATGTCGTAGCCTCCTGTATTGTTTCTTCAGCCGGCCCGGGCTTTCTGGGTGGGAACCCAATCTCCAGGATGGAATTGGTTGGGCATACCACTACACATTTCCTGCACAATTTGCATTTAACCGGATCAATGTAGGCCAGGAAATTCTCGATGGTAATGGCGTCGTGGGGGCAGACCTTTTCGCATTTCCCACAACCGATACAGGCCACCGAGCAGCTTTTTTTGGCAATCCCACCCTTATCTTCATTGATACAGCTCACGAAGATCTTCCGGTCTTTCTTGTTCCTTTTCCGGAGTTCTATGATATCCTTTGGACAGGCTTCCACACATGCATTACAGGCTGTGCATTTCTCATCAATCACTTCGGGAAGACCGGTTTCAGGGTTCATGTGGATGGCGTCGAATTCACATACCCTCACACAATCCCCGTGTCCCAGGCATCCATACTGGCATCCTGTGTCTCCTGCATAGAGGCTGCTCGCCACTGTACAGGATGCAGCACCATCATAATGATTTATGCGTGCCCTGCAGGCAAATGATCCTGAGCAGCGTACCACGGCTACCTGGGGATCCTGCTCCGTGGCTTCCATTCCCAGGATGCCCGCGACTGTTTGCATCGTATCGTTGCCCCCGGGGGGACAGAAAAGGCTGCCCAGGCTGTCAGCCTTAACGCATGCTTCCGCAAAATTACGGCAGCCTGCATACCCGCATCCACCGCAATTTGCACCGGGAAGCGCATCTTCTACCTCATGGATCCGTGGGTCATCGATAACCCTGAACCGCTGAGCGATTATGTAGAGAATGATAGCCGCTGCAATTCCGGTGGCACAGAGTGATATTATGTTGTATATAACGATCTGGTTCATGAATTCTATGCTCAGATTTTCTGTAGAAAGAATGAAAACTGCCGCACAAGTCTGCCTTTGAATAATTTCAACCCGATATAGTAAAGGGGCAGGACGGCCAAGGATGCCAGTCCCGCGACAAGTTCGGAACTCCCCGCTGCTGACATGATCAAAAGGGCTGTTATTACAAGCAGGAAGGGGAGGACATACCCCAGGAACAGGGCCCTGAATCCCAGGGATTGTGCAAGAACCACCCTGACTTTTTCACCGGTGTTGAAGTGGTCAGGGCCGGCCTGCACCTTAAGGTACTTTTCTTTTTCCTCAGTCACCTTGCAGGCTACCTTCATATGGCAGTCATTGCATGCGGCATAGCTTGTGATTCGAACAATAACCTCATTTCCCTGCAGTGAATCTACTACCCCCTCGTGTGAAATCCTTTTTTCTGCCATAGGAGAAAAATGCCTTTCGTTACAGGTTACAAAAATATAGATGTTCAAAAACTCAAAGATTGTTTTCCATCAATTTTTCTTCCTGTTTTGTAATTTAGAGTGCGTTTAAATAAGCGCCTGGTCTGGCATATCTTTTCGATACCATCAACTGATGACACTCCAGTCGAAGGGTCCCCGTGAAAGTTTTTTTAATTGTTTAAGGAGCACTGCATTATCGGGCTCATCAAGGAGGGGATCCTCTTCGAGCATTTCGATGGCAATCTTCCTGGCGTACTGGAGGATCTGGGTGTCTTTGCTCAGGCTGGCGATCTTCAGCTGAAAGGGGATGCCGCTCTGCTGGGTGCCTTCCAGGTCGCCGGGACCTCGCAATTTCAGGTCCGCTTCGGCGATCTCGAATCCATCGTTCGTCCGTACCATGGTCTCAAGCCTGAGCCTGGCGTCATCGCTGAGCTTATGGGAACTCATCAGGATGCAGTAGGACTGTTCCGCGCCCCGTCCGACCCTTCCCCTGAGCTGGTGAAGCTGTAACAGGCCGAAGCGTTCCGCGCTCTCAATGATCATCACGGATGCGTTGGGAATGTCCACCCCCACTTCGATCACCGTGGTTGCCACCATGATATGGGTTTTCTTTTGGATGAACCGCTTCATCTCAAAGTTTTTTTCTTCCGTTTTAAGTTTACCATGGACGATGCTTACGGCGTAGTCGGGCGAGGGGAAGGCCTGCCTGATGCTGAAGTACCCGTCTTCGAGGTCCTTATAGTCCATTTTTTCGGATTCCTTGATCAGGGGATAGACGATGTAGATCTGCCCGCCTTCAGCAATCTGCTTTTTCATGAAACCATGCACCCTGAGTCTTTTAGAATCTGTAAAGTGCAGCGTCTTGACAGGTTTTCGTCCCGGGGGCAACTCATCGATTACGGAAATATCGAGATCCCCGTAAAGGGTCATGGCCAGGGTCCTTGGTATGGGTGTGGCAGTCATGACAAGGACATGGGGTGGCTGGATATTCTTCTGCCAGAGCCTGGCGCGCTGGGCCACCCCGAAGCGGTGTTGCTCGTCAATGACTACCAGTCCCAGGTTACTGAACTGCACCGTTTCTTCAATCAGGGCATGCGTTCCGACCAGGATCTGCAGGTTTCCGTCGAGGAGTCCTGCATGGATATCCTCCCGTTCCGCTTTTTTCGTTGACCCGGTCAGTAAACCGTATTTTACGGGCATGTCTCCAAGCATAATTTTCAGGGTTGCATAATGCTGATTGGCCAGGATTTCCGTGGGAGCCATCAGGGCAGCCTGGAATCCGTTGTCGAGTGCGATCAGCATGCTCATCAGGGCAACGAGGGTCTTTCCGCAGCCTACATCACCCTGCAGGAGGCGGTTCATCTGCCGGCCTGATCCAAGATCCCTGCGGATCTCCCGGACGACCTTTTTCTGGGCATCGGTCAGGACGAAGGGGAGCCGTTCCCTGTAGAAACCATTGAGATAATCACCGACCTTCGGAAAAACAAAACCCTGGAAATGGGTTTCCCGGTGGACCTTCTGTTTCAGGATATTCAACTGGATAAAAAAGAGCTCCTCGAATTTGAGCCTTGCCCTGGCCTTTTCAAGTTCTTTAGTTCCGGCAGGGAAGTGAACGGTATACAGGGCCTTTTCCAGGGATGAAAAATTAAGCTTCCGTACCAGCCTGTCGGGAAGTGTTTCGGGTATTTTTGGTTTTTGGGACTGGTACAGGGTTGTGATGAGTTTTTGAAGGGTGCGTGAGCTCAGGTAATTATTTTTCAATTTTTCCGTGGTACTGTACATGGCCTGAAATCCCCCGGAAAGCTGTTTCTCGAATTTTTCTGATTCTTCCATTTCAGGATGGACCAGGTTGATCTGCCTGCCGTGCAGGTTGGGCTTCCCAAATACCACGTATTCCCTGTCACGCTTAAGGGTTTCCCGTATCCATGAGGTCCCCCTGAACCATACAAGTTCAATCATACCCGTATCGTCCGTAAATTGCGCCACCAGCCTTTTTTTGTATTTTGCCCCGGCGATTTCGACCGAAGAGATCTTTCCGCGAATCTGGATGTAGGGAAGCTGTGAATGGATCTCCCGGATTTTGTAGAAGCGTGTACGGTCAATGTATTTATACGGGAAATGGTACAGAAGGTCCTCGAAGGTGGTGATGTTTAACTCCTGTTTCAGGAGTTCGGCCCTTTTCGGACCGACCCCCGGAAGGAACTTGATATCTGTCTGAAGAAATTCTGCCATTCAGGAGGTGAAATAAACAATAAATATCGGAAAACTTATGAAGCCTGCAATCCTGATCGATCAAATCATCCTATCTATCCGGTTCCTGGCCAGGGCCCGTCACCGGCAGGGGAGGGGGGTTCATCCTCCGTTTGCCCATAAATTTATACGGGAGGTGGTCTTTGGTAAGGACCTTCCGGGTCTGGAGGGGATTGAGGATCTCCGGGGAATACTGCGTGGGAACAGGGAAACCCTGAAGATATCGGACCTGGGAGCAGGTTCCCGGCAGGGCCCGGGAGAGCGGAGGAGCATACGGAACCTGGTAAAATATACAGCGGTTAATGCGAAAAAGGGGCGACTGCTGGCCAGGATTGCACGCTACCTCCAGTTTCCGGTTATGATCGAGCTGGGGACCGGAACGGGTATAAGCAGCCTGTACCTGGGCATGTCATGCCCGCAGGCAAGGGTCCTGAGCTGTGAGGGATCACCGGCTATTGCCGCTCTGGCCAGGCAGAATATCAGGCAAATGCAGGTTTCTAATATTGAGGTCTGCGATGGTGTTTTTCTGGAATGGCTGCCCCGGGTGTTGAACCAGGGCGCAGGGGAGTTGTTTGTATTCCTGGACGGGGACCACCGGGGAGAAAGGCTGCTTCAGTACTGTGACATGATCATCGATTCCGGCCTGACAAGGGCGGTTGTTGTGCTGGATGATATTCACTGGTCGGGAGACATGAACCTTGCATGGAAGACACTTTTGAAACGAAGCGAAATATCCCTGAGCCTGGAGCTGTATAATACCGGTATATTTTTTTACGGCTACGATATTCAAAAGGGCCATTTTGTTATTAATTATTATACTTAAATTCGCACATATTTTGGAACCTATGGATAACATC
>JAUVKJ010000086.1 GCA_030592145.1 Bacteroides sp. | reverse complement strand
TTATCTATCCCTTACTATTCATAGGCCTCCGGACAATCCATTCCCCAATCAAATATCTTGTATGTAACAAATACTCCAACTATTGAATACCAGTCTTTATTGTGAAAGAATACATTATTTTCATGCCCGATGTTTTGCACTCCGTCAAGCATGTCACTGAAGGTTTTCCTGAAAGTCCATTCAAATCCTGTGCTCATACGGGTGGTCAGGTTGTACTTGAATCCTCCCCCGAAAGACAAGGCTGCAGTATAGTCTCCTCCCAGAACCACCGTATACCCCAGTCCCCCTGAAACATAAGGTGTATACCTGTATCTTCTGATCTTTGTCGACTGGTATGGCATGAAATTGAATTCGGTGACGATGCCCAGGTCCACCAGGTTCGTTTTAAAGGGGTTAAGGGTAGAATTTGGATAGGGTTCATCGTTATCCGACGGATTGCCCTTCAGGGAGGCATAAATGCCGCTGAACCGTATGGAATTCCGGGGATTGAAATTATACCGCAGGATCAGTCCACCCGCCGGAGAAGGAGAATAAAAATGCCTGGAATGGTTAATATCGCCCAGATAATAGGAAGTTCCGCCGATGATCCCGATATCCGATTTTCTTTGCCCGGAGGCAATCTGCAGAGATAGAAAAATCAGGACTGTAAATGGGAGAATGCAACGAAGATACTTACAGGAACGACTTGCCCCTCCTGCCGAATAAAACAGGGTAGCCTGCTCTCGATGTCCTGATTCGGTAAATCCCATGTACATGTCCGAAATAATATAAATCATTCGCCTTTGAGTAAGACGAAGTATAACCGTCTAAATAGTCCGTTGTGGTCCACCGGATACCGAACTCGGCACCGACCGACCATTTCTGGCTGATTACATACTTGACTCCAAGCCCTGCAGGAAATACGATTCCCATTTTGGAATGGTTCGGGTCATAATTCGCGGAGAGTTTCATCGCGTCAATCACCTTGGGATTAAAAAAAACTCCCCCGATTCCAGCATACAAATATAAGTTGATTTGGGAATAATTGTTCATCATTCCCTTTTTATTGAACATTGCACCCGATCGTCGCCGCTGTTCTTCCGATATCAGGGAGTATTCAGCCTGGAAACTGGGTTCAAACATGCTGGTTGAAAACTTGAATCCCCTGTCATTGTTCTTCCCGCCTTCATCGTCTCCCGCAATAAACCCGTACATAAGGTTCATTTTTACTGCAATATTCGGCCTGATCTTATACCTTGCCCCAAGGTAGAACGAGGGACGGGTACTTTTTATTGAGAGATCTCTAAGTCCAAACCAATTGTTGGAGCTGGCAGATCCGCCTATATCACCGAAATAATTGCAGAAGCCCACACCGAACAATCCCTCATACCGACTCAATTTCCATTTTTGGGCTTCGCCGGGATGCGGGATACAGAAAAGGACCAGGATAATATAAGGTATTATGCGTTTTGCCATCCGTTCAGATTCTTTAGAACAAATGTAAAAAATTAATTTCTTTTATCAACGCCCCACATCAGTTTGTTCCGCAGAGTGTTATAATATGTTGCATCTTTGATCCTCAGGGTTTTTATGGTGAAATCGGCCTTTTCCAACAGGAGTTGCACATCCCCTTTAAGTATCTCCGTTCGCGAATCAAGGGTCATCAGGTAGGAATCATCACGGCTTTCCACCTCGATCCTGAACCTGTTGATATCGGGTACGATCAACGGGCGGATGGTAAGATTATGGGGAGACATCGGAGAGATAATGAAGTTATTTGAATCGGGGGTGACAATGGGTCCGCCTACGCTCATGGAGTAAGCCGTGGAGCCTGTCGGTGTTGAAATGATCAGTCCGTCAGCCCAGTAGGAATTCAGGTAGACATCATTCAGGTAAGTATGAATAGTGATCATGGAAGCATGCCGTTTCTGAACACTCACCTCGTTGAGGGCACAGCAAAACCCATCCAGATCACGGCCGATCAGTTTAACCCGTACAAGGGAGCGATTTTCGACTGTATACTGTTCCTTGAAAATTGCTGACAGGGATGATTCGATGTGATCGGAGGGGATATCTGCCAGGAATCCCAGCCTTCCGGTATTGATCCCCACAATGGGAATTCCGTCATCCTGCACGATCGATACGGCTTCCAGGAAGGTCCCGTCCCCCCCGATGCTGAACATGATGTCAGCATTGCCGGTAATATCCTCATGATTGTTAAAAAGTCCGTCCGGTTTTATATTCAGGATCTTCTCCGAGTCCAGAAAATCCCTGAAGGGCTGGTAAATAATAACCTCCTTTCTCTCCTTTTTCAGAAAGTGGAACAGGTTCGAAATGCTTTCCCCGAATCCCCTGCTGACCGTCCTGCCATAAATGGCGATTTTCATATACTCAGGTATTTCATAAATGCATCGAACCTGTTGTTCAACAGGTCTTCCATTTCATTGCTTTCCATATAGGAAGCTTTCACTGTGTAATCATACCGGTTGAAGGTCTGTATGATAGAGGACATATCCGTCGCACTCACTTTCAGGGTGAGGTTCATCTTCATGGAGTCTTCAGGCGAGGATACATACAGGCTCAGGATCCTGGCATCGTTGCTTTCAACAATCTGGCTGATCTCCGTAAGGGTATAGTCATTAATGTTCAACTCCAGTTCCAGTATCCCCCCGGGCTGTTTCAGGGCAGAAAGATTAGCAAATGTATGAAGCAGGTCATTCAGGGTGATAAGTCCCATGTAATGCTTGTTTTCATCCAGCACCGGCACTACGGTCAGTTCGAGCCTGGAGACAATTTCAATCACTTCATAGATATGCTGGTTTATAAGTACATAGGGTGAAAAAAGCGATAGTTTGTGGTTCCCTATGGGCTCTTCTGCCATGTTCAGGTCATAGATATCCTTATCGGAGATCAGTCCCAGGAACTCCAGGTTATTCACGATCGGCAGGTGGGATATCCTGAAAATATCCATCCATGACAGGGCCTGTAAACCGGTGTCGGAGGTTTCAGGGCCGGTACCACATCAGATATCAGGTCTTTGGCTAACAATGTTAAAAAGTTTAAATTTAAAGCTGAATTTTAACATGTCTGTGATCCAAAACAAGGTGACAAGATTAAGTGTAAATATAAATAAAATTGCCACATTGAGGAATGCCCGGGGGGGAAATATTCCTGATGTTCTGCAAGCTGCAATCGACTGCCAGAGGTTCGGTGCCGAAGGAATCACAGTGCACCCCCGCCCCGACGAGAGGCATATCCGTTACCAGGATGTCCACGACATCAAACCGGTGATCAAGACAGAATTCAACATCGAGGGATATCCTACACGATCCTTCCTCGATCTTGTAATTTCAGTGAAGCCTGACCAGGTAACACTGGTACCTGATCCTCCGGATGCTATTACCTCCTCTGCGGGCTGGAACACCGTCAGGCATAAATCCTTTCTCAGGGATGTGATCTCCAAGTTAAAGAATTATGGCATCCGAACTTCAATCTTCATCGACACAAACCTGGAATTTATTGAAAATGCCGGGGAGACAGGATGCGACAGGGTGGAATTGTACACCGAACCCTATGCGCGTATTTATCCGCTGGATCCTGCCAGGGCTGTGGCGCCGTTCACCAGGGCAAGCGTCAGAGCCGTGGATATCGGCCTTGGTTTGAACGCGGGACATGACCTCAGCCTCGGGAACCTGAAATTCTTCAGGGATAATGTTTCCGGCCTGCTCGAGGTATCCATCGGACATGCACTGATCTCCGACGCTCTCTATTACGGCCTTGAAAACATCATACAGATGTACCGGAGACAGCTTCATTAGTGAAAAGATGATTTGCAATGGAACTTTTTTACAGAAAACTCGGTGAAGGTCCACCTGTAATCATTGTTCACGGGCTCTATGGCGCCTCCGATAACTGGCTCTCAATAGGGAAAGCCCTGTCTGACCGGTATACGCTTTACATGGTCGACCAGCGGAATCACGGACAATCGCCCCATAGCGCAATCCATGATTACCCTTCCATGCGCGATGACCTTATCGAATTCATGGATCGCCATGAGCTTCCCAGGGCAATCTTTATCGGGCATTCCATGGGAGGGAAAACCGTGATGTTCCTTGCGGAGGCCTTCCCGGAACGGATCGAAACCCTTATTGTAATTGACATTGCACCCACTCCTTATGATCCGGATGAACAATCCAGCCAGGCAAGGACCCATGAAAGGATTATAAACGTTATGATGGACGTGGATTTCAGCCGGGTGAGCAACCGGGAGGATGTGGAACATCAGCTGGCCCGAAGCATCGACTCCCCGAGGGTACGGAGTTTCCTTATGAAAAATGTAAGCCGGTGCGCTGAAAACGGGTTTCAGTGGAAACTGAACCTTCCCGTTCTGCAAAAGGCCCTGCCTCATGTTCTGGGTGGACTGGATGCCGGGAAGTACAGTGGCGGTGAGGAGATTGCCGGATTTCCCGTACTTTTCATCAGGGGTGAAAAATCAGATTACATTACCGACGACGATATCAGGGTGATCCGGCAGATCTTCCCAATGGCCAGGGTGACTACCATTCCGGGTGCGGGACACTGGCTGCATGTGGAACAACCTGCCCTGCTTGTCAAGACGATCCGTTATTTCCTATAAGCTCAACATTCTCCTCGGGGACAAGTTCCTCTCCCCGAAGGCGGAGCAGTACCTGGGCGACGGCCAGTACATCTTTCTCACAGTAGCGCGCAATCCTGTCAAGATTTTTTTCCCCGTAATAAACCTGTGCCACCTGGCTGCCATCCAGGTCGTCCTTGGGATTCGACACCCCCAGGATTTCGGCCAGAAGGGCCAGCGAAGTAAAATTCCTGAACTCGCCAAACTTCCATAATTCAAGGGTATCCACAAAATTCAGTTCCCACGGCTTTTTCCCTGCAATATTCAGCACCGCCGGAAGTGCTTCCCCGAGTATAATGGTCCTTCTTGCGATAAAAGGAAAATCAAATTCCTTCCCGTTGTGGGCACAGAGGCGCAGGTCCTGTCCTTTCCTGAAATTGCGGATGAGTTCCGCGAAATCACGAATAATCTTTACTTCATCATCCCCGTAAAAGGATTTGATCCGGAAGCGCCTCGGCTCTGCAAGGCTTGAAAAAATACCTGCAGAAATACAGATGATCTTGCCAAATTCGGCATAAAGTCCAGCGCGTGACCATACATCAGAAGCATCCTCACCCTCTTTTCTGATGTAGGAGGAACGCGCTTCCCAGAGTTCTTTCTGCCGTACGCTCAGTTCACTGAACGATTCCACTGAGGGAACCGTCTCGATGTCCAGGAAAAGGACATTTTCAAGTTTGAGGTCATGCATCATGACATACTGGTGTTCAGTTTGTTGAGAATAGTGTTCGTCAGGACATCAATGGCGACCAGGTTGTTACCTCCCTGGGGAATAATTATGTCCGCATACCGCTTTGACGGTTCAATAAACTGCAGGTGCATGGGCTTAACGGTTTTTTCATACCGTTCCAGGACCTTGCTGACCGCTCTGCCCCTCTCCAGTATGTCGCGGCTTATAATTCTCCCCAGGCGGTCATCCGCATCTGCATCGACAAATACCTTGATATCTATAATTTCCCTGAGGGCTTCGTTGGTGAATATCAGTATCCCTTCAAGGAGTATAACCGCTCTGGGGTCCATGGCAATGGTCTCATCTGAACGTGTACAGGTGATGTAGGTATAAATGGGACGCTGGATACCCTCTCCTGCCTTCAGCTTTTTTATATGATCAATGAGCAGGGAAAACTCAAGGGAATCCGGATGGTCGAAATTAATCTCCTGCCTGGCTTCCAGGTTCAGCTGGCTGTTATCCTTGTAGTATGCATCCTGGGGCAGAACAGCCACTCCGCCTTCCGGGAGACGCTCCATTATCCTGTTAACAACGGTGGTTTTCCCGGAGCCGGAACCACCCGCAATACCTACTACCAACATAATTCTGTCATGTGAATTTTACTAACTTAGCTGCAAAATACAAATTAATACAACGATTATAAAATTACCCGGCATACCGTAATGATCATAAAAAAGGCGACTTTTGTCAAAAGCAGCACCAAGGCAAAGGATTGTCCCACGGCCCCATTCCCCGAATATGCCTTTATCGGCAGATCCAATGTTGGCAAGTCATCTCTTATCAACATGCTGTGCATGCGGACAAAACTTGCCAGGACCTCTTCTACCCCGGGCAAGACCCAACTGATCAATCACTTCCTGATCAACGATGCATGGTACCTGGTAGACCTTCCCGGCTATGGTTATGCCAGGATGCCGGAACGCGAGAGGATGAAGATGAAAAGGATGATAAGTGGTTATATTCAGAACAGTGAACGTCTTGTCTGTCTTTTTCTTTTAATTGATGTGCGCCTTAAGATGCAGAAGGCCGACCGGGAGTTTCTGCAGTCTTTGGGGGAAAACCAGATCCCTTTTGTTCTGGTCTTCACCAAAACCGACAAGGTTTCGAAAAACCAGTTGTCGCGCAACATTGAACAGTATAAGAATGCCATGCTTGAAACCTGGGAATCCCTGCCGGATGTTTTCCTGACTTCCGCCTTGAAAAATACAGGCCGCAAAGAGATTCTTGAATTCATACAGAAAACCCTGGACTGAGGGAAAATATATTTTGTCTCATGCATAACAAATTTTAACTTTAGGCAGGCAATTCTCATGGACTTTATTAATAATCCTCAGGTGTAACCTGAACAAATTTTAACAGATGAGACCCAATTCACCCATTAAATTTTTTGCCGGGACACAGTCCATGTACCTCGCTGAAAAAATTGCCAAAGCCTTTGGAGATGAGCTAGGAAAGACCAATGTACTGCGGTTCAGCGACGGAGAGTTCCAGCCGCATTATGAAGAATCTGTCAGAGGTTGTACCGTATATATTATTCAATCTACCTTTCCCCCTGCTGACAACCTGCTCGAACTGCTGCTGTTGATCGATGCGGCAAAACGCGCCTCGGCTTACAAGATCGTGGCAGTAATACCCTATTTTGGTTTTGCCCGGCAGGACAGGAAGGATAAACCAAGGGCTCCAATCGGAGCCAAACTGGTCGCCAACCTGCTTACTGCCGCCGGGGTGGACAGGGTTATGACCATGGAT
>JAUVKJ010000122.1 GCA_030592145.1 Bacteroides sp. | reverse complement strand
GGATAATCCCTGTGAAGAATGTCCACGGCCTCATGTACCCGGCTCGGGCTTCCTGAACGTATCGACCCGAAGTTTGAATAGGAGAGCATTGCGATGCGTGGCTCAATGTTGAACTTCCTTACCTGCTTGGCTGTCAGTAAGGTGGTATCAACAATCGTGGTTGCGGTGGGCTGGATATTAACGGTTGTGTCGGCAAAGAAAATAGGACCTTTTTTTGTGATGAGGATGTACATGCCGGCAATATGTTCCTGTGGGTTATTTGAACCGACAACCTGCAGGGCGGGCCTGATCGTATCCGAATACTTGCTGGTCATCCCGCTCAGGAAAGCATCCGCCTGCCCTGTCTCCACCATCATGTTACCGAAAAAGTTACGCTGGTACATTAGCTCCAGGGCTTCATCAAGGGTCAGTCCCTTGCGTTTCCGCTTCTCGGAGAGTTGAATGGCAAACTCGTTCCTCCGGTCGGATTCTTCTTCGCTTACCGGATCGATGATGGTGACTTCCTCAAGATCGAGGTTGTTCTCCCTGATCAGTTTTTTGATCTTTGGCTTGTTGCCGAGGAGAACAGGTTCGGCAATTCCCAAGTGGATTACTGTCTGGGCTGATTTTAAGATTTTGTAGTTTTCGGCATCTGCATAAACTACCCGCTTGGGGTTGCTCTGGGCCTTTGATCGGATGACAACTATCAGCTTACTGTCAAGTCCCAATCGCTGGTTAAGGCTTTCGCGGTAGGCATCCCAGTCACTGATCTGCTTCCTGGCCACACCGGTATCCACAGCCGCTTTGGCAACGGCCGGGGCAACACTGGTTATCAGCCTGGGATCCAGTGGTTTGGGAATAATATATTCCCGGCCAAACACGATGTTTTTTTCCTTGTATGCCATACTTACCGTTTCAGGCACATCTTCTTTGGCCAGTTCAGCAAGGGCCTTTACAGCGGCGATTTTCATTTCTTCGTTTATGACGGTCGCCCTTACATCAAGTGCACCCCTGAAAATGAACGGGAATCCCAGGACATTATTAACCTGGTTGGGATAATCCGACCGACCTGTAGCAAAGATCAGGTCATCCCTGGCCGACATAGCCTTCTCGTAGGAGATCTCGGGATTCGGATTGGCCATGGCAAAAACAATCGGGTCAGGCGCCATGGTTTTAAGCATCTCGGGAGTCATGACATCGGCCTTGGATAAACCCAGAAAAACATCTGCTCCTTTCAGGGCATCAGACAGTGTTGTTTTTTCGGTCTCGATGGCAAATTCCATTTTATATTTGTTGAGATCCGTTCTTTTCTTGCTCAGTACCCCCTTGCTGTCAACCATGATCACGTTTTCCTTTTTTACTCCCAGTACCACATAGAGTTTAGTGCAGGAGATGGCAGATGCACCTGCGCCATTCACCACAACTTTCAGGTCCTTGATATTCTTGCCATTGATTTCAAGCGCATTCAACAATCCGGCGCCTGAAATGATTGCCGTACCGTGCTGGTCGTCATGAAAGACCGGAATATCGAGTTCCTTTATCAGCCTCTGTTCAATCTCAAAGCACTCGGGTGCCTTTATGTCCTCCAGGTTGATCCCGCCAAATGTGGGCGAGATCGCTTTTACATGCTCAATAATTTTATCCACATCTGTGGCATCCATCTCGATATCGAAAACGTCTACATCAGCGAAAATCTTAAAAAGCAGACCTTTGCCTTCCATCACAGGCTTGCCGGCAAGGGCTCCGATGTTCCCGAGTCCAAGCACGGCCGTTCCATTCGAAATAACTGCAACCAGATTTCCCTTGGCGGTATATTTGAATACATCCTCGGGATTTTTCTCAATTTCCAGGCAGGGTTCTGCTACTCCCGGAGAATAGGCAACCGAAAGATCCCACTGTGTACTATGGGGTTTGGTGGGGATTACTTCAATTTTTCCGGGTCTGCCTTCTGAATGATAATTCAGGGCATCTTCTTTAGTGAATTTGATCATTTCAATAGGGTTTAAGAGAATATGAGAACAAAGCTAATCATAATCCTGCTACGCTTGGATTATAGCTCATCCAGCTATGATATAAATCATTATGTTTTTAAGCAGGGTGTGTTTACTGCCCGGGTTCCGTTAAATCATTTTCAGGCAGGGGATCCCTTGAGATCTCGTCGAACTGCTGCCGGTTATTATAGATATCACAGGCCATATACAGGGCTTTCCGGAAAGAACTGAAGCTGGCCCGGTTCGCCCCCGCGATCTCATAGGCTGTGCCGTGGGCAGGTGATGTACGGACAATTGGAAGTCCCGCTGTAAAATTCACACCTTCTTCGGGGACGAGGGTTTTAAAAGGGATAAGTCCCTGGTCATGGTACATGGCAAGGATACCGTCAAACCGGGTGAAATCACCAAATCCGAAAAATCCATCAGCCGGGAACGGTCCGAATGCCAAAAGGTGATTCTCCCTGGCCTCTTCGATGGCAGGGATGATCTTTTCTTTTTCTTCCTCTCCCAGAATCCCTTCTTCCCCTGAATGAGGATTTAATCCAAGCACGGCAATCTTTGGTTTGCGAATGCCGAAATCACGCCTGAGGGACTGATTAAGGATACTGATCTTACGGCTGATTTCTTCCTGGCTAATATATCCCGGTACCTCTGATATGGGAATGTGGCCGCTGACCACACCTACCTTCATAAGGTCTCCTGACATAAGCATAAGGACTTCTTCAGCATCGAAGTAATCCTGAAAAAATTCCGTGTGACCCGTATACCGGAAATCATCTGACTGGATATTTAATTTACTTATCGGTGCTGTAACAATGGCCTGGATCCTGTTATGTTTGAGATCCTCCACCGCTTTCATGAGGGCGGCTCTTGAAGCTTCGCCTGCAGCCGGGGTGGACTTGCCCAGTTCAACCCGGATCTCATCGCTTACGCAATTAATGATGCTGGCATTTTTAGGTGTCGCCTCATCCGGAGTGCGGACGCTGTTGAAATTTATATTTTCAATGTCCAGGGCTTTGCGATGATATGCTGCAACTTTCGGTGAGCCATAAAGGATGGGTGTACAAATCTCAAAAATCCTTTGGTCGAGCAGGGTTTTAATGATTATCTCATATCCGATCCCGTTGATATCGCCATGTGTTATACCAATTTTAATCATCTTCTACTGTTTTTAATAAAATCGTATAATAGCCTGACGCCAATTCCACTGCCCCCCTTGCCCCGGTAGCTGTCTTTGGTTTTGTTAAAAGAGGGACCTGCAATATCCAGGTGTATATAGGGGCTGTTTGTAAAATGCTCAAGGAATTTACCCGCCGTAACAGCGCCTGCATACCTTCCCCCGATGTTCTTAAGATCAGCAACATCTGACTTAAGGAGTTCATTGTATTCATCCCAGAAAGGAAACTCTGCAATTCTTTCAAAAACCTTATCCCCGCTTTCCTTCAGGCTTTCCATATCCTTCCTGCCGGCGTTTCCCATGGCTACGATACCATATTTGCCGATCGCTGCATGTGCAGCACCGGTCAGGGTAGCTACATCAATGACCAACAGAGGATTCAGTTTGTCAGCCCATGTAAGCGCATCCGCGAGGATCATTCTGCCTTCTGCGTCTGTATTCAGAACTTCCACGGTAGATCCGTTAAACATCCTGACGACGTCTCCCGGTACGTATGCATTGCCATCCGGACGATTGTCGGTCGCAGGTATAAGTCCAATTACATATACCGGCACCTTGTTTTTTGCCAGGGCGTAAAGAGTGCCGGCAACTGCAGCAGCCCCGGCCATATCACATTTCATGTAGTCCATGCTGTCATGGGTAGGCTTCAGGCTGAGTCCCCCCGTATCAAACACAACACCCTTGCCGGCCAGCACAAGCGGCTTTTTGTTCTTTGCATTTTCAGGTTTCCAGGTCAGGATTGAAAAGGTAGGCGGATCAACGCTCCCCTTGTTAACTGCAAGGATCCCCCCCATCCGGAGAGACTCGATCTTCTTTTTATGAAAGATCTCCACACCGAATCCTGCTTCTACGCCCATTTTCTTTATTTCCTTTGATAATTCCACAGCAGTAAGAGTGGAAAGAGGCTCATTCACCAGGTCGCGTGTCCAGTAAACTGCCTTGCAGAGCTGGTCAAGCTCATCCACTTTCTTCTTTGTAATATCCTTTGTAACGATCTTCAGTGTATTCAGGGAGTTTTGCTTTTCCTTCTTTTTATTAAGGTACTTGTTGAACTGATAATTGCTCAATGCCATTCCCTCTGCAAAGGCCAGTACATGATCCTGCTCCCCGTCCAGTGAGGTTATGGCCACGGATCCGATTTTACGGGCATTCACCAGGTCGCATGTCTTTTCAGCTGCTTTACGGGTTTCCTCGAGGGAAACAATGCCCTCTTTTTCTTCATCAATAAGATGAACAAAGATCCAGCGCGGATACTGGTTAAAGAAAAATTGTTTTTTATTTTGTTCCAGGCAGAATTTCAGATAATCCTTATCCTGACGGGTTTTTATCCAGGAAGAAAAAGGGCTGTTCTTTTTTCCAATAAGAATGACACTTTCCTTTGATCTGATCTGGCCGGCCTTGATTATTTTCATGCACCAAAGATAAGTATTTTAGCCTCTAATCCACCACCCCGAAGGTTTGCAGGATGGCTTCGAGCTCCCTTACATAGTTACGTTTATCGAGGCGTGGTGCATAGACAAATCCTTCCACCGTTACAATCCTGTTGTTTTTCTCGTCGAGTACGGTATGGCTGATAAAGGGCCCTCCCATAAATGCCTTTTCAAGCCTCCAGAGTCCCCTTAATTCCACCATGTATTTACCATTCTTAACCATCTCCTTAAAGATCACCGGATAGGAAGATTCTGTTTTCATATAGGATTTTTCTGTGGGACCGGGGATATATTTGCGGGTGAACTCGTCGCGCCTGGAAAGAAGGTATTCTGAGGTAAAGGTATTGGTATCGGTATAGGGATAATAATAGATCAGCACACCCTGGCTCATATCGGCCACCTCGTGTGTGAGCCAGACAAAGTCGGAAGAGTCTACCCCGATGTCATACCCTGCCGGAACGGATATGGAAACACCGTGATTATTCTTCAGGATCTCGTCGATTCCCTTGGCGCGGTTTTTTTTGTAATTATAAATAGTGCGGTTCCGTTCATCAATTTCCAGAAGACTGAGCAAACGTTCCCTGTTTTCCTCCAGGTAGGTCATCATGCTTGTGTCATTTGGCCCGATAAGGTTTACCACCAGTTGCGGAAAAGCCCAGAGGTCGCGCTGAACAACGATCTTTGGGTCCTTATGCTGACCGGAGATCTTGGTAAGAAAAATATTTCGGTGGGATTTAAATAATTTATTAAAGCTGTTCGAGGGAATATGTATAAGATCGTATTTGGGTTCATCTACCGGCAGGGCTTCGAACGGTTCATTACAGAGTTCAATGAAGAACTCACCTACAGCAGACTCCCACAGGTAGGGATCGATCACGAGAAGCAACTCGCCGGGCTTGCCTGATACCATGGGTTTTATGCCTTTTCTGTCTTTATCGAGGCAGGATGAAAGGATCAGAATTGCCAGCAGTGAGAACAACAGGATACGGTGAATATTATTCGGGCTCATGACAGAAGGTGTTTGTCAAAGATAGAAAATTATCCATCATATAATCTGAAAAGGAGAGCAGGTCTGCCTGGAACCCCCGAGGGTTCGATTGGATTCAGAACGGGACCATAGACTGATGTTTCGTTTGTTCCCCCCTATGGCGAATTCATCACAACTTGTTCTTCCCAGGATATGGATTTCCGGACATCTTCAAGCGACCTGAAGGACTTCATTTCTTGGCATAAAAAAAACCTGCCAGTGTCAGATATGAAGAAATGAGTGACAGGTATTTATTAACAGGATATTATTATTCCTTTTCGATTTCCTTATCTTCTTCTTCTTCTTCTTCAG
>JAUVKJ010000063.1 GCA_030592145.1 Bacteroides sp. | reverse complement strand
TTCCCCGCAACCCGTAAGTATCATTATCAATGAGATCAGGCAGAAAGACATGTGAATGAATTTTTTCAGGTCCGGTCCGGCGAGAACTACGTCAGAGGATACTCTGTTTTCGGACATAGATTTTTATTCAGGAAATTGCTGGCTAAGATAACATTTAATCTTCATAATGAATGCGACAAATGACCCGGACCAGGTCCTTTACCTTCTCAGCAAGTCCGGTAGAATTACCTATTTTAAAGGACTTCGCTTTTATTAACGTTGATTTTATTCTATAAACTTCAGCATTTCACTTCCTGCCAGGAGAAAAGCCCCGCTGGCATAAACATGCGACTGGTAATCGAAAAACGGATAAGGTGATCCCGCCACCTGCTGAACATATCCCAGGCGTCCTGCTTCATTCACATTTGAGGCAAGGGCTTTCCATGCTTTCTCAACCGCAGGCCCGTATACATCCCGGTCCAGGTACCCGTTGTTTATCCCCCAGGCAAGTGCAAAAGTAAAAAAGGAACTGCCGCTTGATTCCCCAATGTCAAGATATTCCGGATCGATCAGGCTAACCCTCCAGAGCCCGTCCTTGCCCTGCACACTGATTAATTTGGCGGCCATTTCCCGGAACTGGTTTTCAAACCTGCCCCGTCCCGGGTAATTCTCAGGCATATACATCAGGGTTCTTGCCAGTCCCGCAATCACCCAGCCGTTGCCACGGGCCCAGAAAAGTTTTTTACCGTTTTCAGAACGTTGCTCAAAGAAGCGGTCATCCCTGAAGTAGAGAGAGTCCTGAGGAGAATACAGATAGTCGGAGGTGATCCACCAGTGTTCATCGAGGTATTTGAGGTAGCGATCATCCCCGGTTGCGGCATATACCCTTGCAAATGCCGGGGGTGCCATATACAGGGCATCGCACCAGGTCCACCATTCCAGGTGGTAGGGATTTGCATCAAACCGGACATCGGCCTTCGGATGGCGGTCCACATGCATGTCCATCACCCACTGTATTTTTTCAAGCATGGCCGGATCCTTTTCCTCCATGTACAATTCCGCAAAAGACTGGGCGATGGTGAGCCGGTCGGCATGGTAAATATCATTGATGAGCTTCCACTTGTATTTTTGTCCCAGGTTCCTGATCTCGTTCTTGTAGCGTTCTTCTCCGGTGGACTGGTACAGGGCCCATATTCCTGTATAGAATGCCCCGTAATGCCAGTCCAGCGGATGGGGCTTCCTGGGATTCATGATCTGCCAGTCAGCCACCCGGTGCATGATTTCAATAATACCTTCCTTGTCCATGAACGTACCCGCTGGCTCACGGATGAGATCCATCTGTATGGAAGCCTGGTAATCCGTGTAATGCAGATAGCGGGTGTTGCACATCCAGAGCACCTGCAGGGGATTCTCCCGCCTTGCATTGCGAACGGCAGCAGGACGGACATTGTTTTTTGCAGAACCTTTTGTTACCGGGCTTACCAGCCAGGACCTACCCCCGTTTTCAGTAGACCATTTTTCAATCTCAAAAACGCTGTCCCTTTTTACAGAAAGATAAAGAATGTCCGGGTTCTCATGATCGATGGAGATCCCACCGGAGTAATTGGGTTCACGCTCCGTCTTCCCTTCCGGCGTTTCCGGGAACCATCCTCCCGCTTCGATAAGATCGGTATTTTTCCATTCCTTACCGTTCCACCGGGCGTAGCTGTATACATGCCGGCTGTCATTCGGGAACCTGGCATAGGCAATGTACGGATTCCCTTCATCGTCTGCGGCCACATCCCATATCCATGCTTTTTCACCGGAAGGAAGGGCATCGTATACACAATCGGCCTGGCGAGGCTTAAGCTCATCGCCCAGGTTCGCGATTTTCTCACCGCCCGCTTTGTAAAGTTCCCCGCTCTCATAATACATATAATAAATACTGTTCTGTGGTTCCCTATGGGGGTGTCCGTCGGTAAATGCAAAATGAATCCGTTTTTCCCCATCTGAACTTACCTTCAGATAGGGGCGGCGCATCTTATATATTCGTTCGGGGAGTATAAGTATCCCTCCTTTGTTCCAGGTCTCCCCGTCATCGTCTGACCAGGCGAAATTGGGCTTGTTATCAAGACCCCTCCAGAAAAGATAGATCCTTCCGTCTTCTTCAGACAGCCTTACGGGATTGGTATAAGTGTAGGTGTCCTTAAGATCCGGATACCTTTCCAGATCGTTCAGGGCCAGGCGTTCCGGCCTGCCTATGGAAGCCAGGTTTTCCGGTTTTTCCGATTTGCATAAATACAGGGGATTTGGTCCCCCGTGCTTGTTAAAAAATATGAGAAGCCGGCCATAGTCGTCGAACAGTATGCTGGGATTGTCATGATCATCCACCTCCAACCCGTCACAGATCACCCTGGAATCGGTGCGTCCGGTTTCATGGTCGTAATAGCCGACATGTACATCCCCGTACCGGTCAATCCAGCCGGCATAAGTTCTTTTATGAAGACCCTCAAAGTATACCGCCCTTGGATCAGAAAACCAGCACCATGCCCCGTCAAAGGTAAATGAAGGATATGTTTCTGCATCCTTGCCGCCTTCTTTTGCAGTCCGGGTTTTTGCAATGTCCTGGGCATAACTGTTTATAGACAGCCCGATTAATAGTATACCAATCCGGATTTTCATGCTCGTTTAATTTTTAATCGTAAACTCGTTTCCCCGGGGCAGGTTGGGGACGTTGGTCGGGGGCCTTCGCCGAACTCTTCTGCATATGTTGCAGGATCGTTTCCCATACTAAGATATGCAAAATACTTATTCCTGCGGGATCACGCAAACGTTTGCGTTTTTTTGTATATTTGTTAGTCCACCAAGCATGAAAAAAAAGGTAACCATAAAAGACATTGCCAGGGAACTGGGTACAACTTATTCAACGGTTTCGAGAGCCCTGAACAATGCTCCGGGGATAGGTGAAGAAAAGCGGAGGCAGATACTCGCCAAAGCCCGGGAGATGGGTTATGAACCCAATCTTTTCGCCAGGCAGCTAAGGCAGGGCGGAAGTCGTACCATAGGCCTGATCGTACCCCGGATCAACCGGGTATTCTTTTCAAACGTTATCCACGGGGTGGAAACCATTGCCAGGGATCGGGGTTACAGCGTCATTATCTGCCAGTCATATGAAGACAGAACCCGCGAGGAGGAGAACATCAGGACATTAATAAGCAATCATGTTGCAGGTATCCTGATGTCTTTGTCAAGGGAAACGGTGCGGACGGAACCCCATATGGAGATACTCAGGAGAAAGATACCCTTTGTGATGTTCGATCGTGTCTTCAGTGAGTTGGAAACGAATAAGGTTTTAAACGATAATTTTCATGCCGCCATAAAAATGACGGAACATTTAGTAGGTCAGGGGTATAAGCAGATCGTCTATTTTTCGGGTCCCACAAACATCAATATATACCGTGACAGGCTGGCCGGATTCCTGAAAGGCATGGAGGATCATGGCATGGATTCGGCCAATGGGCAGATCCTTGACAATGTGATCACCAGGGAAAAGGGAAAGAAAGAGACAGACAGGATGATCAGTAAGGGCTATCCTTTTGATGCCATATTTGCAGC
Organism: Bacteroides sp.; assembly: GCA_030592145.1. GTDB lineage: Bacteria > Bacteroidota > Bacteroidia > Bacteroidales > SM23-62 > SM23-62. The sequence goes on along the minus strand of JAUVKJ010000063.1, from coordinate 4,607 downwards.
CAGTGATTTTTCAGCACTGGGTGCCATGCTCAGCCTGAAAGATCATCAGGTAAAAGTGCCCGGGGATATAGGGGTTGCAGGTTTCTCCAATGAACCTTTTACCGAGTTGCTCGAACTTACGACTGTTGAACAGCGGAGCACGGAGATTGGGCAGACTGCAGCAAGGCTGCTGTTCGAAGAGATTGATTCAGAACAGGAAGGGATGAACAAGGAGATCATTATCAAATCGAAAATCATCATACGAAATTCAACCTTAAAAACTGGAAAACATGAAATTTAATGAAAGATTTGCCGTACATCCGGAGGATTTCAAATCCTACGGCACGGAAAAGATCAGGAAGGAATTCCTGGTAGAAGAGGTTTTTGTAAAGGACGAGATCGTTCTGACTTATTCCCTGTATGACCGCTACATAGTCGGCGGTGCATTTCCCGTGGGAAAGAAACTTCCCCTGGAAAGCTTTGACAGCCTGAAGGCGGATGATTTTCTTGCCAGGCGGGAGATGGGGATTATCAATGTAGGCGGAAAAGGAATTGTTAAGGCCGGCAGTGAAACTTTCGAGATGGAATACAAAGAGGCTCTTTACCTTGGTAAAGAAACCCTTGGGGTAAGCTTTGCATCGGCAGATTCCGGCCAGCCGGCAAAATTTTACCTTAATTCAGCCCCGGCCCATAAGAAATTTCCCAACAAACTGGTCACCCTGTCCGATGCCGAAGTAGTTGAGCTGGGATCACTGGAAGCTTCCAATGCCCGGAAGATCAACAAATTGCTGGTGAACAGTATCGTGGATACCTGCCAGCTTCAGATGGGCATGACCGAACTCCAGGCAGGCAGTGTATGGAACACCATGCCGGCGCATACACACAACCGGCGAATGGAAGCCTATTTTTATTTTGAGGTGCCCGCAGACCAGGCCATATGCCATTTCATGGGCCAGCCCGAGGAAACACGCCATATATGGATGAAAAATGAACAGGCGGTACTGTCCCCATCCTGGTCCATCCACAGCGCCGCCGGAACCTCAAACTATATATTTATATGGGGAATGGCGGGAGAGAACCTGGATTACGGTGACATGGATACCTTTCAACCGAAGGAGCTGAAATAATACCGAAACCTTGTACACAATTCAAATAATCACTATACAAATTTTTTACTATGGAACTTTTTGATTTAACAGGCAAAACCGCCCTTGTGACAGGCGGTACCCATGGCCTTGGTATGGCCATTGCCAAAGGCCTTGCTGCAGCGGGAGCAAGGATCGTTATCAATGATATTATTCCGGAAATGCTGGAAAAAGCCGTAGCTGAATATGCAAGAGAGGGGATTGATGTCGCAGCCTACTTATTTGATGTATGCGATGAGAAAGTAGTGATAGAAGCGATTGCAAAGATCGAAACAGAAGTTGCACCCATCGATATCCTGGTAAACAATGCGGGGATCATCAAACGCATTCCCTTTCTGGAAATGGAGGCGAAGGATTTCACCTCCGTGGTCGATGTGGATCTCAACGGACCGTTTATCATGTCGAGGTACGTGGCAGAGAAAATGGTGGAACGCGGAAAGGGCGGCAAGATCATAAACATGTGCTCCATGATGAGTGAATTGGGACGGAATACCGTCAGCGGATATGCTGCAGCCAAAGGGGGACTAAAAATGCTGACCCGGAACCTTGCCACGGAACTTGCAAAGCATAACATTCAGGTAAACGGAATAGGTCCCGGTTACTATGCCACGGATCAGACCGCCCCGATCCGGGTCGGAGGTCATCCCTTCAATGAATTCATAATCAACAGGACCCCGGCTGGCCGGTGGGGACAGCCGGAAGAACTTCAGGGCGCAGCAATTTTTCTCGCATCAAAGGCCTCCGATTTCGTTAACGGCCATGTGCTTTACGTGGATGGCGGGATCCTTGCTACCATCGGCAAGCCGGCAAACGAAGACTGAACCCTGGACCCTGAACCCTGAACCAAAATCAATAGCCATGTTAAGACCAATCCAATTTTCCTGTTTGTTTCTGCTTCCCTTAATACTTTCCGGATGTGGGGGAGGTGATGATACCTACACCCTGATAGTAAGTAATGAACTTACCATGAACCGGCAGGAGAGCCTTGAGATCCCGAAGTCGGAGTTCGGAAATATCCTTTGCGAGCACTTTGCCAGGTTTGTCGTCCGGGATGCAGCCAGCCGGGAACTACTGCCGGTACAGTTGGTAGATGAGGATATGGACGGGGAAAGAGACTATCTTCTTTTTCAGCCCCACGTGCTTGCTGGTGAAACCCGCAGATTTGAAATATTTCCAGGGGCGGAAGGAATTCCGGACCCGGATCCTGATCCAGATCCGGAAAACCGGACCTTCAGCCGTTTTGTGCCGGAACGCACCGATGATTATGCCTGGGAAAACGACCGGGTGGCATTCCGTACCTTCGGTCCCGCTGCCCAGCGCATGGTCGAGGAAAATGTGCCGGGAGGGACCTTTTCCACCGGAATAGATTGCTGGCTGAAACGGGTAGAATATCCCATAATTGATAAATGGTATTGGAAATCGCTGGAGGGAGGCGGTTCCTACCATGAGGATACCGGGGAGGGAATTGATAACTTTCATGTGGGATCCAGCCGGGGATGCGGGGGAACCGGAGTATGGGATGCAGGGGAACAAGTCCTGTATACCTCGAAGAATTTTACTTCATGGACGACTGTTGCGGCAGGACCTCTTCGTACCCGTTTTGAGCTGGATTATGCCCCCTGGGAATATCCAGGTGGAATGCTTAATGAGCAAAAAATCATTTCACTTGACCTGGGGAGCAACCTGATGCGTATCGAAATAAGATTTGTCCCGGGAAAAACCCCGGAAACCATCAGTGCCGGGATCACACTGCATGAAAAAGACGGGAGCATACTGGTGGATGAATCCGCAGGCTGGTTCTCATACTGGAAACCCCACGGGGATTCGGAACTGGGCATGGGAATCGTAGTGGAACCACAATACCTGGCAGGCCATACCGAGCACCTGGAGGAAGAGAAAGACCGCAGCCATCTGTTTGTCCATATGAAACCCTTTGATAATATCGTGGTCTATTATGTCGGGTTTGGCTGGCTGAAAAGCGGTCAGTTCAATAACCAGAAGGAATGGGTCGCTTACCTGGAAGAGTTTGCGCAGCGCCTGGGTTCCGGGCTGAAATATGAAGTAAGCAAATAGCTTGGCTATTGTAAGAATATTCATACCAAAAACCGGATGACGATACTGATCGATTTACTCTGTAATCATAATATAGCTTACCGATGAAAAATCTTCAATTTATTGCAATATTTTTTTTGACATGCCTTTTGTCAGTGGCCCAGACACCACGGGATGCATACCTGGAGATGTTGATGCACCCTGAGCATTCCATGGGCGAACTGGCCGGACAGCTTACTGAAAACACCGTGATATTACAATCCCGTCTGACCTTCGGTGACCTGAAGATAAATAATGACATTCCAGGGTACCCTGGATGGGCGGCATTTGAGATATCTGCAGATGATGGATTTAAAGATTCATGGTTCACGGATTGGATGGAGGCAGAACCTGAGAATGACTATATCATCAGGGTTATGGTGGATAACCTGGAGCCCGATACCCGGTATTATTACCGGCTTTTATACGGAAACAGTCTGGAGGAATACCGTACCGGACAGCGCAATACCTTCATTACAAATGCAGGAGCTGATCTCTCGCGGGAACTTTCCCTGGTGGTGGTTACCGGGATGAACCTGGACCGGTACATGCGCACTCCCGGCAGAAAAATGCTGAATTCCATGGATCGCCTTCTGGGTTTCCCGGCTGCAGAATCGGTGCTGAAACTGCAACCGGATTATTTTGTGGGAACCGGTGATAACGTGTATTACGATGCCTCATATATGCCTTTCGGCCAGGCCGTCGATGAAAAGGGCATGCGTAACTGTTATCATGAATTGCTTTACCAGCCCCGGATGAAAGACTTATTTTCGAATGTGGCCACTTACTGGGAAAAGGATGATCACGATTTTCGCTACAATGATTGTGATAATACGGAAGACAGGCTGCCCCTGCCGGAGACAGGTATAAAGATATTTCTCGAACAGCTGCCTGTAGCTGCACCCGGTGAAAAGAATCCAAAAACCTACAGCACTCACCGCCTTTCCCGCGACCTCCAGATCTGGCTCCTCGAGGGACGGGACTACCGGAGTCCGAATAGTATGCCGGACGGGCCGGAGAAAACCATATGGGGAAAGGAACAGAAGGATTGGCTGAAAGAAACCCTGCTGGCCAGCAATGCGAGCTACAAAGTCATTATTTCCCCGACTCCCATGGTAGGTCCTGACGACAGCTACAAGAAAGACAACCATACCAACTGGGAGGGGTTCCGGAGCGAGGGACTCGAATTCTTTGGCTGGCTGACCAAAAATGGATTCCTTGATAAGAACCTTTACCTTGTATGCGGTGACCGGCACTGGCAGTACCATTCCATCCATCCTTCCGGTTTCGAGGAATTTTCCTGCGGGGCATTTGTGGATGCCAATTCAAGGGTGGGAAGGCTGCCCGGTGATCCGGAGTCGACAGATCCGGATAAGACCGTCAGGCAGCCCT
>JAUVKJ010000237.1 GCA_030592145.1 Bacteroides sp. | reverse complement strand
GCTCATGCCTCTTGGACTTCATATCTTCGGCACAGCACCTGATGACGAGAAGCTGGTCTCTATGGTGGGGTCGATGCTACGAACAAGTTTCATCGATCATATCGTGGACGTAATCGTATCAGGGTATTTTTATCATCTATTATAATAGTTATTTATAGAATTATGGAAAAAAGTGTTTTAGTAAGGACAGGTGTCTTTTTGCTGGCGGTAGCCGTCTTGTTACAGGGCTGTAATAAAGACAATGATCAGGAACTCAGGGACAAGGTGATGAGGCAACTGCAGCAATACATTGAAGACAATAACATTACCCAGGAACCTACGGCATCGGGACTCTATTATATACTGATTACGGAGGGAACAGGAACCCGGCCGGAGAATAATTTCTATGTAGATATTGATTTCACGAGAGAGCTGATCGATGGTACTGTCCTGCTCACCAGCCACGAGGATGTAGCGAGGGACAACGGCCTGTACGATGGATCAGTCATCTATGGTCCCATTCGCCTTCAGGCAGGCAATACGGGGGTACCCGGAATGGATGAGGGGCTGATGTATATGAAAGAAGGCGGGAAAGCCCAAATGATAATGCCCTCCAGCATCAACGGTTTCAGCAGTACCTATTCAACCCATATTTATACGGTTGACCTGGTCGTTACATTTGATGATCCCAAGCAATTTCAAACGGATCAGATCATTAATTATTTGGATGAACACGAGATAGGCAGTGACAGTGTATTTATCACAGAATCCGGTTTGCACTATATCGAGAAACTACCCGGGGAGGGAGAGCTGATCAAGGATGGAGATATCGTGGAAATCTGGTACACAGGAACTTATCTTGACGGAAGGGTATTCGATACAAACGTCGGTGAACAGGTCATGTCGGTTCCCATGCCTGCGGAAGCTCCAACTTATATCGAAGCCTGGGATGAGGCCCTTAAACTTATGCGTGAAAAAGGCGAGGCAAAGATCATCGTTCCCTATGAACTTGCATATGGTGAATATGGGCAGAATAAAATTCCTCCCTACATGACCCTGGTATTCGACCTGGAAATTGAAAAGGTGTTAACGGGGAAATAGTGCGGGACTAAATCCTGTTTAATAAAAATATGGCAGGCCGCTTGTGCAGGTGGGGGACATCCTTCTTCCAGTCACAAACGGCTTTTGTTTTGATGAATTCCGTATCGAGACTGATGTCTGCCGCCAGGCACAGCAGGGTATCCTCCCTGCAAATATTCAAAAGATCTTCCAGCAGGCTCATGTTCCGGTAAGGGGTTTCCATAAAGATCTGGGTCTCCCCGCTTTCAAGTGCAGCTTTCTCAATCTTGCGGATACTGTTCAGACGCTGTGGTTTTTTTACAGGAAGGTACCCGTGAAACCGGAAAGACTGCCCGTTCATTCCCGATGCCATCAGGGCCAGAAGTATGGAAGATGGCCCGACAAGGGGAATCACCTGCACCCCGTGCCTGTGGGCCAGGGCCACCAGTCGTGCACCCGGATCAGCCACGGCCGGAACCCCTGCTTCAGAAAGTATTCCCATGGAATTTCCTTCCAGGAGCACTGCCAGCATCTCATCCGGTTCCGCATCCCCGCTGTGTTCGTTCAGGAGGTAGAAATGCAGATCGTCAAAGACGGCCTTCAGTCCCGCTTTCCTCAGGTATCTCCTGGCAGACCGGAGGTCTTCCACAACAAAATGTTCAAGCCTGTTGATAATTTCAACGGGAAGGGCCGGGATGACATTCTCAACCGGGGAATCACCCAGGGTTACCGGGATAAGGTATAGTTTTGCAGGCATTAGCAATAAACCAAATTCTATGTAAATTTACAGAATTCAGTTTTAAATGCTTGAAACAACAGGAATGAAAATCACTTTTCTGGGAACGGGCACATCGCAGGGGGTACCGGTTATCGCATGTACCTGTGCCGTATGTCTGTCGAAAGACCCGAAAGACAAGCGTCTTCGTTCTTCCGTACTGGTTGAAGACGGGGGAAATGTGATCCTGATCGATACAGGTCCCGATTTCAGGCAGCAGATGCTCCGGGCCCGGGTAGACCATCTTGACGCCATACTGTTTACCCATGAGCACAGGGACCATATCGCCGGTCTTGACGATATCCGTGCGTATAACTACATCCAGAAAAAGCCGATGGATGTGTACGGGGAAGAGCGTGTGTTGCGTGCTCTTCATCATACATTTCCTTATATTTTTGCCGAACGGAAATACCCCGGTATTCCGAAGGTTAATTTTCATAGTATTGACAACCAATCGTTCAGCATCGGGGGAACGGAAATCATTCCCATCCGGGCCCTTCATTACAGGCTTCCTGTATTTGGCTTCCGCATAGGCGAATTTGCCTATGTGACGGATGCCAATTTCATACCGCCTGAAGAAATTGAGAAGATCCGGGGGGTCCGGCATTTTGCCCTCGGTGCATTGCGCAAAAAAGAGCATGTGTCTCACTTCAACTTGGAGCAGGCGCTGGGAGTGATCAGGGAGGTTCAGCCCGGGCAGGCTTACCTTACCCATATCTCGCATCTTTTGGGTCGCCGGGAAGATACAGAAGCAGAATTACCGGCTAACGTCCGGTTTTCCTGGGATATGCAGAGCATTGACATCTGATCATCGGCTGTATTTCCTGAACAGCATGGCAAACAGCAAACCCAGTACAAGGAATACGCACCCTCCGAAAAACAGCGCGGTCTGCAAACCTATACTGTCGGTCAGCATACCCATGGCCGGGCCGACCAGTACGAAGCAGAAGCGGATAAGGAAATTCCGGACCGACAGTACTGTGGCCCTGACCTCCGATGCACTCAGGCGGTGGATGTAATCCTTCAGTACGGGAGTCGCTAATCCGCGGATGATATAGAAAATAAAGAGGATGATGAGCGCCCACAGGGAGTCCATACCTCCGAGCAAAAGGTATGCTGCCGGGATCAATATGGCAATGGCAAGAACGCACCTCCTGGGTCCGAATCTTGATTCCACACGGTAGGCCGTCATCGCCGCCAGTCCCGCTGTCAAATTCAGCAGGGTCCACAGCAATCCATACAGGGAAAGCGGCAGACCAATGTGTTTGAAGTAGGGCTGTGCAAACCATGCCATGGTGAGTGTGGCTGTTCCGATAACGGCAGACAGGAAGATGTTCGTTCTCAGTTCTTTGTTTATGAACAGGGAATCTTTGACAACATGCAGGATGGTCCGGAAGGAGAACACTCCCAATCGCTTGTGGAGTGCAGGCTCGACCAGCAGGATGGCAGCGGGTATTGCCAGGACTGAAATCCCTGTCTGGACATAAAAATTGCACCTCAGACTGATCAGGGCGAGAAATCCCCCAACAATCCCGGCACCCGCTTCGGCGATGTTCCCGTAGGATACCATTCTTCCTTCATACTTCATGTATTCCTTTTCTTTTTTATTATCGAGAAGGGTATCATACAGCATGGCGGAATCGGCTCCGGATATAAAGCTCTGGCCGAATCCGAGTACCAGTTCTGCCAGCAGAAATCCCAGGAAACCATAGGAAAAGCTGTAGATGGTAAATCCCAGGGCACCCAGGACAGTCCCCAGGATCAGGGTCCGCCGTCTACCGATAACATCCGCAAAGTATCCGGAAGGGATCTCAAGGGCAACGATGGATACCGAATAAACCGCCTGCAGGATCATCACCTGTTGCATATCCAGGCTGTTGGAAGTATA
>JAUVKJ010000255.1 GCA_030592145.1 Bacteroides sp. | reverse complement strand
TTGACGGGGGTATCATTATTAACGGAACGGCCCTGCAACCGGTTGTGTTCACCCATGAATATGATGATGATTATGGTAATCCCGAAGACAGCAACAATGACGGGGCAGAATCAAAACCGGTTACCCAGGGATATTCATATTGCCTGGATTTCGCCGACATCAGCGATGATGCAAGTACTATTAATCATACCATTTTCCGGTATAAACATGCAGGGGTAAACCTGAGACAGGCCTCCCCCCTGATCGATCATTGCAGTTTTGAATACAATAATTATGGCCTTATCCTGAATGGCGTATCGAATCCGGGGGTGACCAACAATGAATTCAATGATCTTGTCTTCTCACCCCTTTTGATCTCACTTGTTTCATACCCCGGTGTCGCTTCAGGAAATCAGATCTCCGGGACCACATACAGGGCCATGGGTATTCTTTCAGAAGAACTGGTACAGGATGTTACCCTGATAAACAGAACGTTTGCCGGTATCGACAGTATACCTTACTTTGTCAGCGGGAACTATTCCATTGGTACCAGCGTTGTCCTCACCATCGAACCGGGGGTTATCCTGAAATTCCATCCCTATGCCAGACTTACAGTTAAAAGAGGGCTTCTTGCAATGGGAGGCGCCTCAGCGGACAGCACCATTGTTTTTACCAGTATTCTGGATGATTTCTACGGGGGCGACACAAATGCAGATACAACTGAAACCGCACCCGGAAACAGGGATAACTGGAGGGGGATCCTGTTTGAGGACCAGTCCCTGGATGCGCTCTGCAAGCTCAGGTATTGTGTGATCCGGTATGCGGGCTGGTATACAAACGAGGCTGCAATTACCACCGATGCAGCAAATCCAACCATCTCCCATTCGGTCCTTACCAAAAACAAGAATGGAGTAAGGGCTACCGGTGCATCCAACCCGGTTATCGATACCTGCGATATCTACAACAATGTTGATTTCGGCGTTAACAATGTAAACAAATCATTCAATATCAATGCCTTATATTGCTGGTGGGGGAGCAGCACCGGACCCACCCATTCATCAAATCCGGGTGGTACCGGAGATGTTATTTCCGATATGGTGAATTACATGCCCTACCGGACCGTATCACAGAACCCGGCAATGGGAGATGTCAGCCTGAACGGAACTGTACAGGCATATGATGCTTCCCTGGTGCTGCAGTCAATCATAGGGGGCATCGTTTTGAATGAAACCCAGGAGGCGGTGGCTGATGTCAGTGGCAATGGAACGGTAAGCGCGGGGGATGCTTCCCTGATCCTGCAATACGTAAGCGGGATCATTCAGAGCTTTCCGGCGATCGAGACAAAGAGTGCACTTATAATGCAGCAGCCACTGCTTACGCTCGGGAATAAAACAGTCCACAGCGGCGAAGAATTCACAATTGATCTGCATGTAAATAATACATCGGGCATTTCAGCAATGGAGATCTTCCTGAAGTTTGATCCTTCTTTGATCCGGGTATCAGACCTGGTATTGTCTGAACAGATGGATGATATGATGCGTTTCTCGAAGCTGGATAATGAGACAGGGGTACTGAAACTGGCGATGGCAGGTACAAAATCCATGTCAGGAAACAAAACTATCGGCAAGCTCATTTGCAGGGCCATCAGTGAAGGAACTGAAAACACCCTTACAAACATAAGCGTAACTCATTTCCTGGCAAATGAATCTGATTTCACCGGGGATGCACAGGCAGCGGAAATCCTGATCACTTCTCCGACCCTGATAACCGGACCGGGAGTGCCGCAGCATTATGAACTGAATGCCATATATCCGAATCCCTTCAGCAGTGAAATATGTATCGACTATCAGGTCCCGGCAGATAACAGTCATATATCAATTGAAATATATGACCAGACAGGTCAGAAAGTCTTAACACTGGTAAACTCCAGGATGCATTCAGGATATCATTCCGTCCGCTGGCATCCTGAAAAAGTTGGTTTCAGTTCTGTACCGGGAGGTGTGTATTATATCACCTTTACCGCCGTTGATTTCAGGGAAGTAAGGAAAATAATATACATCAGATAACAGAACCGGATAACATTAGCATCATGAGCAAAATAATCCAGGCAGCAATAATTGTTCTGGTCTCCATTGGAAGCCTGAACACGTACGGCCAGATTGTTGGTTTGCGTATCCCGGATACGACATCTTTTGCAGGGGACACGGTTGAAATACCGGTGTATTGTGACAGCAACCTGACCGGGCTGAATGTAGTTTCATACCAGCTGGAGATCAGTTTCAACTCAGCCAGCCTTGAACCGCTGGCTGCCCTGACTACCGGCACCATGAGTGCCGGATGGGATCCTGTAGAGTACAAAAACTGGACCCCTGGGGAAATTACCATTGCAGCAGCAGGAGGTACCACTCTGTCGGGAAAAGGAGTATTGATCATGATCAGGTTCAGGTGCATCAAAGCGGCATCTTCCGGTATTTCATTTACAGGTACGGAGAATAACCTGTTCAATGAAGGAATCCCGGAACTGGACCTGGATAACGGAACCATCACCATTCAGCCAAAACCTGTTATCACGGTGAGACCTGACGAGGGATTGCTGACATCCGGCGACGACCTTCAATTCAACGTGCAGGGCGGTACTCCGCCGTTCCAGTGGTCGGTCACGGTAGACAGCGTGGCATCTGTGAACAGCAGTGGACTTCTGACTGCCGGCAAACGGGGATTTACCAGGGTGATCGCCGAAGATGCAAGCGGAATCATAGATACATCAAACAGTTTTGTGGAAGTTAGGGGATTACAGCTGCATATTCCGGATACCAGCGGATGGCAGGGAAACCTGATCAGCATCCCTGTTTATGCTTCTGATGTCGGGGAACTGGATATACTATCAGGAGTCCTGACCCTTACTTTCAATCCCCAGGCAATCCTGTATGCTACCGGGATCAGTAAGACAGGAACCCTTCTGGAATCATGCGACAACCTTACTCTCAATACAAATGTTCCCGGACAGGTGAGTATATCATTTGCTTTAACTGATCCTCTTACCGGTAGCGGACCTTTGATCCATATCAGTTTCATGGCCAGTCATGGTGCCGGGGGAACCTATCTTGATTTTGGAGAAACCCTGTTTAACGAGGATATCCTTTCCTGTAATCAAAAAGGCTATTTTGCTTTAACACCTTTGCCGGACCTGGTTATTATACCTGACGCCGGCACACTGCTTACGGGCCAGACTCTTGATTTTACGGCAAGCGGGGGTTTTGAGCCATATACCTGGAGCACCACAAACAGCAGCCTTGCCGGGATCGATGCAGGTGGTAAACTGACGGCAAAACAAGGAGGTGTCGTGTTCGTGTCGGTTTCTGATGATATCGGGGCATCGGGCCGTTCAGACACCATTTATATCTATGATGTACAAGTTAACATCCCTGATACACTGGGAGAACTCAACGGGACCTTTGACCTGCCGGTCTATATATCTGATCCTCCGCCGGGAATAAACGTTTCTTCAGTCGAGGCTGGT
>JAUVKJ010000296.1 GCA_030592145.1 Bacteroides sp. | reverse complement strand
CGGTACTTGGCCGCTCAAGGGCAAGGGCGAAAGTCCCCGACATATAGTTTTTGATTTTTTCCACTTCTTCCAGGGGAGCCGGCTCGTTCCTGATCCTGTCCAGTTCATAAAGGATCTGGTAAACGGCAGAGTCGGTTATTTCATTTCTGACATCCGTTGAAACGGTGAAGCTGCCTATCCATTTATCCTGGCTGAGTGATGAATTTACGCCGTAGGTATAAGCATGATCCTCTCTCAGGTTCTGGTCGAGGCGGGCAAATGTACCGCCGAGCATAAGGTTCATCACCCTGGCCTCAACGTAGTCTTCCATTCCGACTGTATATTGGACCGGATGGGAGACCTTGACAACACTCTGTACCGCGTGAGGGCGATCTACCATCGACACCTGCCTGCTTTCCGGAACCTTAGGGGTAAAGTACCGGTGTTCCGGGACCTCGCCCGGTTCCCATTCGCCGAAATATTTTTTACTCAGTTTTTTTGCTTCCTTAAGGTTGATGTCACCTACAATGGCAAGGCAGGCTATGTTGGGCCTGAAATAGGTCGCGTAAAAATCTTCACACATCTCAAGGGTGATTGAGTTTATAGATGCTTCTGTAGTCACTTCCCCGTAAGGGTGGTCCTTGCCATACAACAGGACATCCCTTACCAAACCAGAAATGGAAGACGGATCTGTTTTCCTGAAAGCCAGACTGGAAATGCTTTGTTTCTTCAGCTTGTCCAATTCATCCTGGTTAAAGACAGGATTAAGCAAAATGTCTGACATAAGCTCCAGCAGTTTGTCATTATGCTTTTTAAGGGCAGCACCGTACACAGATCCTGAGGATGTGCCGAGGGATGCTCCGATAAAATCAATCTCCTCATCAATCTGGTCCTTGGTCCTGGTTGTGGTCGCTGTTCCGAGCAGAGATCCTGCAATGGAGGTGTACCCGATGCTGTCGCCTTCGGTGAAGGGGTCCATGTCAAGAACAAGGGAATAGGCAACTCTCGGGATCTTATGGTTCTCAACTACAAAAACTTTAAGTCCGTTTTTCAGTTCGAAGGAACTGTATTCACCGACCCTGATCTCGGGTGCGGGACCCGGCTCGGGGGACTTACTGCGGTCGATCTGTGCAGAAAGAACAAGCGGTACAAGAAGTGATAATAGCAATTGTATGGATCTGTATTTCATGACGTTCGTGGTTTATTGTTCTTGATCTTTGGGAAGGTAATGCAGGACCACACGATTCTGTGGGACAAGGTATTTTTTTGCCACCTCTACGATGTCATCCGGGGTGACGGCGAGGTATTTGCCGATATCGGTATTGATCAGTTCCGGATCACCGTAAAAAGTGTAATAGCTGGCCAGGTTTTCGGATATGCCTGCCATGGTGGTATTCTGGCTTATAAAATCATTTTCTGTCTGGTTGACGAGCTTCTGGAATTCCCTTTCGGTCAGTCCATCTTCAACAATCTTCCGGATCTCTTCATCCATGGCGGCTTCGATATCTTCAAGTGAAATACCCATGTTGGCGATACCATAAACAATAAACAGTCCGGCATCTTCAAGGACAAAGGGTACGGCACTGGTTTGAACAACCAACTGCTGCTTGTCCACGAGAGATTTGTACAGGCGTGAACTTTGTCCACCGGCAAGAAGGGTCTGCAACATTCCAAGGGCGTAGGTATCCGGATCACCCATTCCAGGCATCCGGTATGCTGTAAAGATGGCAGGAAGCTGGATGTTGTCGTAAACTGTTTTCCGGATCTCCTGTGTGGATGCAGGTTCCTGAACATCCGGGCGGTAGATCTCATGTTCTCCACGGGGAATATCGCCGAAATAATCATTTGCAAGTTTCCGGGTATGCTCGTAATCGAGATCTCCTGCAATGACAAGGACCGCATTTTCGGGGACGTAGAAATGATCGTGAAATTCAATGAACTCCCCAAGTGTTGCCTCGTCTATGTACTGTATGTCCCCTATGGGAATCCAGTGGTATGGATGCTCCTTGAAGGAATTGAAAAAAATTTCTTCCAGGAATGACCCATAGGGCTGGTTATCGAATATTTGGCGGCGCTCTTCTTTGACCACGCTCCGCTGGGTTTCAACCCCCAAACTGTCGATGCGCAGGTGGAGCAGTCGTTCGGATTCAAGCCATAGTCCCAGTTCAAGCTGGTTTGAAGGAAGGATCTCGTAATACATGGTGTAATCGAAAGAAGTACCGGCATTGTTTACCCCGCCTGCATTCTGAACATAATTATCAAATTCCCCCCTTTTTATGTATTCGGAGCCCTCGAACATAAGGTGCTCAAAGAAATGGGCAAAACCTGTTCTGTCGGGTTGCTCATTTTTGGATCCGACATGATAGGTGATGTTGATGGTCACAATGGGGGTAGTGTTATCCTGGTGAAGGATCACATGAAGGCCATTGTCAAGGTTAAATTCCCGGAAGTCAATTTTGTTCAGCTGTCCGTATGCTGCGTTGCTGAACCCCCAAAGCACAAGGACACCGATAATCGTGATTTTCATTCGCATGATTTAAATAGTATGATGACAGATCAAAAATAAAGGAATTTATTACACAGGCAGTTTATTGTGTTTATTTTGTACGGCATTTATTGTAAAACTCATTTTTAACCGCCCTTGGGTTGTCAATTATCCTGTAGAATTGTTCGATGTACCGGATGATCTTATCCTGCTCACGGTCTTTCAGGTGGGGGATGGATTCAATGGTTTTAAAAATATCATCTCTCCTGTCTCTGAATTCCCGGAAAGCCTGTTCGAATTCATCTTCGGTTACGCAGCAACCCCGAAAAATCCGGGTCCTGACATCGTCAATGCCAAGGTTCCCGGCAGGAACCGCATAAGGAGCATCGACCAGGCCACACCAGTCAAAATCATAGGGTACGGCCACCGGAGCTACTCCAGGCTGTTCCCGGATAAGATCTATGTTATGCGGAGCAGGGACAGACCAGTCCGTATTGCCGATCATGTATTGAAAGACCGAGAGAAGAGTAGTATTCTGACGCATGCATTGTTCCTGCTGAACATTCTTAATTTCAATATAATTGCACCGGTTACGTGAGGTCATCTGTACGGTCGGTTCAATTATAAATGCCATTCTCTGCAGGGTATCTCTTCTTC
>JAUVKJ010000126.1 GCA_030592145.1 Bacteroides sp. | reverse complement strand
ATTTGATGCCCCGTACCGAGAAATACTCCGGAATACTTTTATTCAGTTCGGGTGAAAGGACCACATAGGGCTTGCCCAGCAATGCCACGGAAATACCCTCCCCGGGCCGGAACCAGGTATGAAAGCGTTCTCTCCAGCTTTCGGATAATCGCCTGATCTGGCTTTCCGTCTCGTCCCAGGCCCGGCTTATATCCGGATAGCTGAACTCGTCCTTAAAGACTTTTTTCAGGCATTGGTACAGGGCTTTTTTATAAATCCGGGGAGACCGGCTGAAGTCCATCTCTGGAATAATAAACCGGTCCATCATACTCCCGTCTTCGATCTGCGATACAATGGATGGACTGAATTGGGTGTAATAGCAGTAATTACGCTCATGTGTCCTGGTGCGTTCCCGGGATTCTATAAAAACAGGCAGAAAGATATAATCTGCTTTATGTACAAGGTCTTTGACATGCCCGTACATGGAGTCAACGGGAGCACAGAATTCCGCTCCTGCCAGGTGTTTACCATCCCTGAGCCTTGTCTTTCCGGGACTACTGAAGATTGTCCGGATCTTTAATAGCGCAAAAAATTGTTTCCAGAAATTGCTCTCCTCGTACATATGAAGGGCCATCGGTATTCCTATGACGAGGCTGGTTTTTTTACCGGTAACAGGAGGAAGGAAAAAAGCCTTTTGCCTCTCTGCCAGCAGGTCGAATCCGGCACCTTCCCTGGCTTTATATTTCGGGGTTTTATAGTCCCTCCCGCAGAGAAAGCCATAAGCAACTTCCTCGTCTTTTACATTTGCGATTGTCAGTTTACAGTGATTATTGCACAGCTCACATATTTCCGTTCTCACAGGGACATGCTCTTTGTAGATCGGAATACCACGGAAACGACTGGAACGGATCCTGTCTTCCTTCATGATAAGAGAGACACCCAGGGCTCCGGTAAGATGACAGAACCGGGATACAATTATTTCCTGTCCGAGCCTCTGCTCAAATACACCTACCAGTGCTTTGTTTTTGGCGGTAGCTCCCTGAAAACATATCTTTTTCCCTATCATTCCCTCGATTGCCACTTTTTTGAGATAATTTTCACTGACAGAGTAAAGCACAGCCGCCAGAAGTTCTTCAACCGAATACCCCTGGTTGAGAAGGTAGTTCAGGTCCCGCTCCATAAATACCGTACAACGGTCGCTGCATAGCGGGGATCTCTGGTTCATGACCCTGCCGGCGTATTCATCCAGGGGAACACCCAGTTTATTTGCCTGTTCCTCAATGAAGCTTCCGGTACCCGCAGCACACACTGCATTCATCTGGGAAAAGACCACTTCGCCCCGTTTCATTACCGTAAACTTGGCATCCTGTCCACCGATCTCGATGATGGTATCAATGTCGGGATCCAGATACACAGCCGCCCGGGCATGGGCCGTGATCTCATCAACGATCAGATCGGCGTTCAGGATCTTTCCGACCAGCTTCCTGCCGGAACCGGTAGTGCCGACACCCAGTATTTCAGGATCCCAATGATTTTCGCTCATGTATTGATCGAACGCTTCCAGTATGCTGAAAATAGCTTCAATAGGTTTTCCCGAAGTATAGGTGTAATAGCCAAGCAAAGGAATGTTATCAGCCGTGCTGATGACAGCTTTTGTACTGGTTGATCCGATATCAATGCCTATGTAAATGCCTTCCGGATTCAACCGTACAATGTCTTCAAAAAATTCTACCTGCATATCTCCGGTAAATCCCTTGATTTTTGAAGGCTGAACCCGGCTTTCCGTCTGGCTGAAATCCGGATATCTGGTCAGGGAGGGCTTAAATGCAGGATAAAAATACTCGCGGTGGTTTACCGGTTTGGAATAATGATCAAGCAGGTCCGCAAGGCTGGTTTTCCTGTCCGGTTCTTCCGGGTCGGTGTTCCCCTCTCCATCCAGGGTGAGGAGGCCCGTTCCGAGTGCACCGAAAAGATGGGACAGGGGGTGGACAAGGATCCCGGCTCCCAGCATTTCCTCCAGGTACTTTGTTACTATATGGTTCCTGGAGACCCCTCCCGTAAAAAGTATTTTCCTCCCTGCAACAAAGTCATGAAACAGGGTATCGGCAATGTTCCTGGCGAGACCCTTGCAGAGTCCGTCACAGATGGCTTCGGGTGAATGCCCTTCCTGCTGTGCATGAATAAGGTCGGTTTTAGCGAATACCGAACAACGGGATGCAATCTCAGGTACTTCATCATGGTTGTTTTGCGCCATCAGGCAGAATTCTTCGATGGAAGGGATCAGAAGGCGGCGGGACTGCTGCTCAAGGAAACTCCCGGTTCCGGCAGCGCAGGAAGTACTTGTACGGGAGGACTCATACCTTCCATGAGGATCCCGTTTGATAAGGAAGAATTTTTCAGCCCCGACATGCAGGATATAATCAGGACTCTGTTCCGGGAAACGGCTTGCCCTGATCAGGGCGGTCTGTATATCAGTGCTTTCAATCCCTGCCAGGTTCAGGCGGGATGAAGAAGTCAGGGCAATACGGGGCAGAATGCCCGGGGGCAGCGTACCGGAAAGTTTTTGAAGTTCCCTGCCTATCTGTCCCGAATGAAATTCGTAGAAAGTTCCTGCGACCTGTCCCCGGGGGTCGAGCAGAACAGCCGAGAGTGCCGTAGATCCTATATCAATTCCAAGTACCATGTAGTTTCAGCCAGCGCTTATTAAATTTACTAAGAAAAAACCACCCGGAACAGGCAAATCGTGACTTAACCCATTTTTTAGAATGGTTCAAAATAATTGGGTATTTTTGGGTCGATATTGCATCATGAAATGAGTGGGAAACAGAAAACCGGAAGACTGCCGGAATGGTTCAGGATGGAACGCCCGGAGGGTGCCAGATACAGCCGGTTAAAAAACCTTTCGATTAAGAATAACCTGCACACCATTTGTAAAAGCGGGAATTGCCCCAACATCGGGGAATGCTGGAATGCGGGTACGGCAACTTTTATGATCCTGGGCGAGATTTGTACCCGGGCATGTAAATTCTGCTCTGTCAAGACTGGTAAACCGATGCCGGCAGACTGGAACGAGCCGGCGCGCCTGGCGGGATCAATTAAAATCCTGGGACTGCGTCACTGTGTTCTGACCTCGGTCGACCGGGATGACCTTGATGATGGGGGCGCAGAGTTCTGGGCAAGGACCATCCGAAAGGTAAAAGAGGTCAACCCCGGACTTACCCTGGAAACCCTTATTCCCGATTTCAGAGGTAATACGCGTGATGTTCAGAAAGTCATTGACGCCGCACCCGAAGTCATCTCGCACAACCTGGAAACGGTTCGCAGAATCACTCCCGGGGTCAGAAGCCTGAACAGGTATGAGACAAGCCTGAAGGTGGTAAGATATATTTCCTCGAAAAATGTTATTTCCAAGTCGGGGATCATGCTTGGACTAGGAGAGACCCGTGAAGAAATCCTGGAGACCATGGAAGACCTTCGCCAGGCCGGTTGCAGGGTCCTGACCATCGGGCAATACCTTCAGCCTACCCTGGAGAATCATCCCGTATCGGAATACGTGCACCCTGATACATTCAGGGAGTATCAAAAGACAGGGCTGGAAATGGGATTCAGCTTCGTGGAAAGCAGTCCCCTGGTCCGCTCCTCCTACCACGCCGAACAGCATGTTCACGCATAATCCTAATCATCCTGCTTTTTCCATTTCTTGCCTTTGTTCCTAAGGTCAATGATCCTGGTCCCGGACTCGTCTCCATCACCAATCGTGACACTCGCCCAATGGTCGCATTTTCCGTCTCCGTAATCAAGCAAGGCATCGGGCCGGTCATTGTCCGTTGTGATTTCGACGGTGCCTGAGAGCGGCCAGCGGCAGTTTCTGGCACGCACCAGATCCGTGATCGTTTTAGTGATCTGCACCCCGTCTCTGTTTACTTTTTTGACGGTTCCGCTGATCACAAATACATCATCCCTTCTTTCAGGTGTTTCTTCACCTTTCACCCAGATCCGGGTCTTGCTTGCGTTCCGCGTGATCACCACGCCATCTGTCCGTGTGATCTTTGCTTTATCAAGTTCGATGCTGAATACAAGAAATCCATCCACCCGGCCGGTGTTGGTTATGGTATTTTCACCCTCGATCCGGGTGTTCCACGGTTTTAATCCGGCAATCGAGGCCATCCTCTTCTTCCTCTGATTTAAATATCCCATATTCCGATGCATCGAAAATAACAGCAAAGGATTCGGCCATGATATCTTCCATGAGATCGTCTGCAAAAATTTCTTCCATAGTAAGATCAAGATTGTCAGCAAAGGGTAATTTCTTCTGTTTTTTTGTACAAGCCGTGAAGGCAAGCGCAAGCACGGAGAGCATTGCCAGTAATGCGATCTTTTGTTTCAATCGGGTTGGTTTTAATTTGACTTTGTGAGAATTAGACATTCCATCTTACAAAAGGTTTAATGAACAATCTGTACTCAGGTTCTCGTGTGCCATGCTTAACATGTGCCTGGCAAGAACTCCGTGGGGACAGGCATCTTCGCAGTACCCGGGGCAATCCCGGCAGACATCTGCCTTATTGCCTTCCAGCGCGGCATATTTTTCCATTGCGTATTTTTCCTGTCCCTTGTTCTGGAAATAATAATTATACCGCATGATGGTACTGACCTGCACATTATGGGGACAGGCAGTGGCGCATTCCCGGCAGCCGAAGTGGCAGTTCAATTCCCCGAATTGTTTCCTGTAGAAGTCCAGAAGAGAAGCCTGTTCTTTTTTAAGGGTTTTTCCTGACAGGTGGATCCACCGCTCAATGTCGGAAATATTTTTGAAGGGCAGGCAGACCGAATGGGCATCCGGGTTGCTGATAACAAACTGTATGGCAGCATCGACAAGATGCTCATCGTCGGCTATGCCGTATTTGCCGAAGTAATCTTTAGCCTGGTTTGATTTATCCTGCAGGCGGTCACGCCATGCCATCAGTGTATCGTTCACGGGTTTGCCTTTTTCTTCTTCCATCTTTGTGATCAATCCTTCAACTGCCTTGAAGGTGATCATGGGATTGGATTTCATGATGGTGGTGCCAACCTTTTTTTCAGCACAGGCCCTCAGCACCCGTTCTGCCTTTTCCTGGTTGACAAAGTTGTAAGTCATCAGGAACACATCGAAGCGGCCGTCCCCGACGGCATTTAACAATACTGTTTCCAGGTCTTCTTCCGGGGGTAGGTACCAGGTAGATCCGTGACAGGAGACACCGACGTATTTTACCTTTCCCTCTGCCTTAAGCTGATCCATGGCCCCATGGAAAGCCTCATCTTTCAATATCCGGGTGTTTTCGGCGCTGTGCAACATCACGCAATCGACATAATCCGATTGCAGCCTTTCCACTGCTTTCCTTACCCTCTCGACAACATCCTGCTGGCTTTTATATTTTCCCTCTTCATAGATCTTTGTACTGATAAAAATCTTCTTCCTGTCAAAATCTTTGATCACCTTGCCGATAAGCTTCTCGTTGTTCCCGTTGCCATACTGTTCTGCGGTATCGATGTAATTCATTCCTGATTTAAGTGCAGCTTTCAATACGGCTTCGCTGGGTGGAGCGCCGATGGCAATGTCAGATACCTGGAAACCGGTCCGGCCAAGGGTTTTATAGGACATTTTTACGGGTATTCCGGATTTCTGCTCATCATTATCCTCCTTATTGTGAAAAAGGAAGGGTGTGGCCATAGCACCCAGGGAAGAATTTTTGATAAAGGCCCGGCGGTTAAAATGCTTTCTCATAATACCAAAGTTAAGCAATTTAGTTATGCCGTTTATTTATTGCCGGGGTAATG
>JAUVKJ010000187.1 GCA_030592145.1 Bacteroides sp. | reverse complement strand
AAGATTTTGATAAGTTTAGCGACGGACTGAGAGAAGTGATCGAGTACATTAGAGCCAATGCTCCCGAGATCCTGGATCCTTTGGATGTTCCGGAAACTGCGCCGGTTACTGAAGAATCCGTGATTGGGGAAACCGTGGTTGAAACGGAAACTGTTGAAAATGCGGAAACTGTTGAAAAAGCAGAAACTGAAGAGTCCGCTGAAACAGCTGAAACGACCGAATCAACTAAAACAGCTGAAACGACTGAATCAAGCACTAAAGAAGAGGTGGGGGATCCCATTACAGATAATTTTTCGAACGTCGAGTTCGAAGATCTTGAAGACAGCAAGAAAAGCTGATGCATCCCATCAGGCTCTGCCCATGTTTTACAAATCCTTTTGCAGGTTCGTCTGTTCCTGCTTTTTAAGGAAATCTTCGATCTCATCTATGTCCAGTTCCCTGACATTGGTAACGATGAAATTTGATCTTAGAAAATTCCCGTACTGGTTACATTCATGGATGGCCTCAAGGAAGGCCTCCTTCAGGGGCACTTTCAGGGGAACAATGACAAGCAGTGTGGCGTAATGCTCCAGGCACTCCAGTTTTTCAATCTCCGCATCATACTTTTTTAGGGTAATTTCAAACTCGTTGTGGATTATCTTCTGCTGAAATTTGGGAAACTCTCCGGTATCCATGCGGATCAGGACCACAAAATACCTTAGTTTTGATCCCTTTCCCCCCAGTCCCGTAGAAATGAACACCTGGTTCTCTTCCAGTAATTTACTTTCGAGCAGCATCCTGCTTTCCTGGAGGGCCAGGATGGTCCAGTTACGGATCTCCTTATGGCCCTCCCTGAGATAATTCTCAATGAACCTGTACGCTTCGACCTTCTCAATCGAAGCCAGGCGGACAAGAAGTTTTTTCTTTTGCTCAGCGGTGCATTCCGGGTTGTATATCTCATTCATATCTTGCAGAACAGCTTCTTCATCAAGGTCTTTCTTGACTGATCTGGAACATTCGAAATACTCCATCTGCAGGTCAATATCGATCTTCTCCTCTAGGATGCTGAAGCTACCGGGCGAATCCCCGAATATCTCCTGTATCTTGTCGTATATGTTCTCCCCTTTCACGCAATTTAAATGTAAGAAAAGAATACCCAAAAGTCAATTTCATCTATGTTAAAACATAGAAAGGGGTAAATTATTTTATTAACTTTCGCAAAACTTCTAACCATGGAAGCCATTTCAAAGGTCATCACCGATGCTGGTTACCACCATGTGGAAGGAGAAATCTGATACCATGGGAGATCTTTTGCTTGCTGCTGGTGGAAGTGTATTGATAATCCTGGGCATTGTGGGATGTGTGCTTCCCGTAATCCCGGGCCCTCCCTTGAGTTTCACCGGACTTCTGCTTCTGCATTTCTCGAAATATGCGGAGTTCAGTTTTGAATTCCTCCTCCTTTTCGGATCGATCGCCGTAATCGTGACCGTACTGGATTACATTGTGCCGATCTGGGGGACGAAAAAATTCGGTGGTTCAAAGGCTGGCATGTGGGGCGCGGCCATAGGTCTTGTCATCGGCATCTTTATTCTGCCTCCGCTGGGGATCATTGTGGGACCTTTTGCCGGCGCCGTGATCGGTGAATCAATAACCGGTAAGAATGCGGCCAATTCCTTTCGTGCCGGATTGGGATCATTGCTGGGTTTAATGATGGGTGTGGGACTGAAACTGGCTGCCTCCCTGGTAATGACCTTCCACTTTGTGAAGCAACTGATCGTTTGAGGGTACGTAACCGCTCCTACCGATCGTTATAGCCTTTCTTCGAGTGTGCCTTGGCGACCACGATGCTCCGCTCGTTAATCTCCTTGCGGTTACACTCCTTTACCACCACATCCTCCTGTTCATCATTTTCCATCTCAACAAAACCAAATCCCTTAGATCGTCCGGTATTCTTATCCGTGATGATCTTAATACTGGTTACTGTTCCGTACTCCTGAAAAATCTCTTTCAGTTCTTCTTCTTTAAGCCCATAGGCAATATTACCAACATAAAGTGTCATGCTGAAAATGCTGGTTTGTGTTAGACAAGTTACAAATAAACTTTCCTAAATGTCAAGTGATTTGGATAATTATCGCATTTTCAGATTCCCAGGGTAGCAACCATTACGGCTTTTATGGTATGCACGCGGTTTTCAGCCTCATCAAAAACGAGCGAGGCAGGTGATTCAAACACCTCATCGGTAACCTCCATTGCCCTTAACCCGAATTTCTGTTGAATTTCCTTTCCTACCGCCGTATCTGTATTATGGAAGGCCGGAAGGCAATGCAGAAATTTAACATCCGGGTTCCCGGTAAGTTCCATCACCTTGCGGTTTACCTGATAAGGCTTTAGCAGGTTGATTCGTTCTTCCCATACTTCTGCCGGTTCCCCCATGGAAACCCAGACATCCGTATACAGGAAATCAGCATCTTTCACGGCTTTCTCCAGATTCTCTGTAATGGTGATCCTTGCACCCGTTGAAGCAGCGATTTCCTTTGCCTGCTTCACCAATGCCTCCTCCGGCTGGCATGATTCAGGGGCAGCAGCCCTGAAATCCATCCCCATTTTGGCCGCACCGACCATAAGGGAATTGCCCATATTATTGCGGGCATCACCCAGGTAACAGAATTTCATCTCGCCGAAGGGTTTGTCCAGGTGTTCCTCCATGGTTAAGAAATCGGCCAGTACCTGTGTGGGATGGAATTCATCTGTAAGGCCATTCCATACGGGCACACCGGAATGCATGGCGAGTGTCTCCACCCTTTCCTGTCCGAATCCACGGTATTCAATACCGTCATACATCCTGCCAAGGACCCTTGCTGTATCCTGCATCGATTCCTTATTACCGATCTGGGATCCGCTGGGTCCAAGATAGGTGACCTGAGCTCCCTGGTCGTAGGCAGCCACTTCAAAGGCACATCGCGTTCTTGTGGATGCTTTTTCAAAGATGAGCGCAATGTTTTTCCCGCTCAACCTTGGTCGCTCCGTCCCTGCATATTTATCCTTTTTCAGATCTTTTGAAAGATCGAGTAAAAATCTGATTTCTTTTGTTGTGAAATCCAGCAATTTTAAAAAACTCCGGTTCTGTAAATTAAATGGCATAATAAGGATTTTAAGATTTAATAATTGGAGGATAAAGGTATGTATTTCAAAAAAAAATTAATCCTCGTATTCCATAGTAATTTTGGTACCGTATTTCCTGTCTTCGAGCAGGGTTGCCTCCGTGATAACACTTTTTTTACCGCCCTGTTCTATAAACTGCAAGCAGGCCCTGATCTTCGGGGCCATACTGCCCTCAGAAAACTGGCCTTCCTCAAGGTACCTGATAGTATCACTGTGATCCAGGAATTCCACCATCTGTTCATTCTCCTTGCGGTAGTTCAGGTACACATAGGGTACATCCGTCAGGATATAGAACTCATCCGCACCGATACGCGCTGCCAGCAGGCTGGAAGCCAGGTCTTTGTCAATGACCGCTTCGGCTGGCCTTATATCCTTGTTCTCATCCAGATAAACCGGGATCCCTCCCCCGCCCGAAGCAATTACGAGAGTGCCCTGCCTGGCCAGTGATTCGATCACCTTCCCGTTGCTGATCCTCACCGGCCTGGGAGAAGGAACGACACGCCTCCATCCGCCGGATTGTTTAACCTCTTCCTTGAAAACCCAGCCTTTTTCTGATTCCATGGTTTTGGCTTCTTCACGTGTATAGGTCTTACCGATCCTTTTCTGTGGATTGCTGAATGCCGGATCCTCTTTGCTGACTTCCACCATGGTCACAAGGGTCACTACTTCCTTTATGATGGAATGCTTATTCAGCACATTCCGGAGCATACGTTCGATCATGTAGCCAATCCCTCCCTGCGAATCAGCAACACAGATATCAACAGGCATCCTTGGAATGCCATATATCTGTTCTCCAGCCTCATTTCGCATAAGGATGTTGCCTACCTGGGGACCATTACCATGGGTAATTACAAGATCATAGCCTTCATTCAGCAGAAATACAAGGTTTTCCAGGGTATCTGTCGTATTCTGCTCCTGTTCGTCAATGGTACCTTCCTGGTCCCCCCTCAGAAGCGCGTTACCGCCTAGTGCAACTACAGCTAACTTCTTCATTTCAATACCGTTTTCATAGTTGAAAGGATACAAAACTAAATATTTCAATGAATCCGCCCTTCGTGAATCAACTTGTTTAAAAACAGTATTTAAATGTTCCAAACTTTTATACTATTTTTACGGATCATATATTTATGACCCTTCACTGTGTATAAGCCACTCCCCAAATACCTGATCCTGGCCTTTCTGATTCTCCTGTCCGCTGCCTGTAAGAAAAAACCCTCGGCCGGGATGTCCGAGGGAAGGATCAAGTTCGGGATCACATACGAGCAAAGCCGGGTCGGTGGATATTCCTCCTCCATACTTCCACAGGAGATGGTAATGGTATGCAGTGGTAATATGGTGAAAAACACGAATAAAGGGGGACTCGGATTTTTCAGCCTGGT
>JAUVKJ010000133.1 GCA_030592145.1 Bacteroides sp. | reverse complement strand
ATCCCCGTTTTACTCCCACCTGGGAATGGGACACAGGTGCCGGGCAGGCCATTGCGGAAGCTTCCGGTTGCAGGGTTACCCTGCACGATCAGGACAGTCCATTGAGCTATAACAAGGAGATACTTCTCAATCCCTGGTTCATTGTTAAAAGACCCTGACGCCTCTGTCTCCTTTTGAATTGCCCCATGCACGCAACATCCCGGCAGTATTAAACTCCATGGCCATATTGCCGTATTTGTCCACGCAGATCACACCTCCTTTTCCGCCGGCCTTACCGAGTTTTTTATGGATCACCTCCCGGGCGGCTTCCACGACCGTGAGTTTTTTGTATTGCATCAATGCGGAAATATCATGTGCAACGGTATAACGGATAAAAAATTCTCCATGCCCGGTGGCTGATACGGCACAGCTGTTATTGTTGGCATAATTCCCGGCGCCGATGATGGGGGAGTCACCGATCCTACCGAACCTTTTGTTTGTCATCCCCCCGGTTGAAGTCCCCGCTGCCAGGTTCCCGTTCCTGTCGAGGGCAACGCACCCGACGGTGCCGTATTTTTCTACTGTGTCTTTCTGTATTTTCTTTTGCAGGTCATTCCACCGCCTTTCCGTAAAGAAATACCCGGAATCCACAATTTCTGCTCCATGCCTTGCAGCAAATCCGGATGCACCGGCACCCATCATCAGGACATGCGGAGATTTTTCCATTACGATCCGGGCTGCAGTTATGGGATTCTTTATATCGCCGATCCCCGTTACAGCCCCTGCATTCAGGGTGCTGCCTTCCATGATGCTGGCATCCAGCTCGTTCTTTCCTGCATGGTTAAAAACCGCACCCTTGCCCGCATTGAAAAGGGGGGAGTCTTCCATGATTCTAATGACATCCACTACGGCGTCAAGGCTGCTGCCTCCGGATGCAAGAATCCGGGTTCCACGGTCCAGGGCTTCTGATAATTTTGCCTCTATGGCAGAAGCCGATTCGGGAGAAATGTATTCCGGTGTGATGTTTCCCGCGCCTCCATGGATAACGATTGAATATTCAAGCCTGTCCTGGCAGCCGGCTCCCAGAAATGCCAGGAGGAACAAAAATGTAACACTGAAATTTTTCATCTGGATCGGAATTGATCCCCGAAAGTTAAAAAACCCCTTGGAATGGTATCCCCCTTCATAGCTTATTAAATTAATTATTTATGAGCACGTGTTTGGGTGAGTATTTATTCTATAAAAAAGTCAGTCCGATTTTTCTGTTAAGTCCTTTTTCAAAAATCCGAATGAGTGTTGATAATTGAATATTCCCTTTTGCATTCTCAATCTTTGAAATATAACTTTTTTTGGTACCTGCTTTTTCTGCTAATTGCTCTTGAGTTAATTTAGCTTCTTTTCTTGCTTCTTTTAACATTTCACTTACAATGAACATTTGAGCTTTCTCTTCATAGTCATTTCGGCTATTAGACCCTATTTTGCCATATTCTCGTTCTATTAACTCATCAAATGTTTTTATTCCTTTATCTTAAATGATAACATACTTAAAATATTTTGTAACAAATTTTAAGATTTAATTGTAAGGTTTTGGTTTCTGTTAAAATTGCAGCCTTCTGTCTTGAAGAGGATATTAAATAAGCCATCTTTAAAATTTTTTACTGAAAATTTTGCAATGGCGTTTTAATATCCTCAGAAAGAATTAAGGCCTCAGAAAGGATGAACCCCTATGAAAGAATATCAGGTATTTATTAGTAGTCTAGTTTGATGTTGCCGTATTTGGTTGTAACCTTGACTTCGGCTGAAGGATTCTCAGCGGTTCCGACGTTCCCGTACACTTTCAGTGAATTGTTTTCCTGGATCCTGCTCATACTTCCCGTATCGTGATAGAATATTTTACCATAGCCTGCTTCGCCATCGAGTTTATAAGAGGCATTTTCATCAATACCTATCCGGTAGGTACCGTATTTCGAATCTATATTGATAGCTTCAAAACTGGCGGGCATGTACTTGATCGTAAAATTCGTATACCTCGTATCGGTTTCAAGTTTCTTGTCTAAAACATCTGCCTTGATGTCCGAATAGTTTGTGTTGATCACGAGATTGGACAGTGTGCCAAAGGTATACCCATCGTATTTTCCTTCAATGACCACGGAGCTGACCTCGTCTATGCTAAGTTTCATGTAGGAGGTACAGCCGACAAATGCCCTGGCCTTTTCGATGCTGAGGCCGGAGTACTTGATATTGGCTTTCAACCAGTTGCATTCCGTGATGCTGCTGCCGCTGGCATATGCAAGATTTACCGTATTCAGGGGCTTGACATTTCCCCTGCTGAGTTTATTGACCGTCAGCTTACCGTACTTCACGTCAATGTTTGCATGTCCGGCTACCTCATCGATAAATACATGCCCGTATTTATTGTACAGGTTAAGGTTTACCTCTTTTGGCATCTGTACTGTATAATTTATCTCAAAGTCGTTATCGTTCTGACAGTTGCCTGAGCGGCTGAACTTTTCATCGATACGGGTTTCGGCTTTCACCGTGTTGCCGTTTGATGAAAATATTACATCAATGTAACTTAGAAGTTTATTCGCTTTGTCGGCATTTGAGTGCTTGACCACGACGATGACATCGATCTTTATCTTTGGACTGTCCCAGTTCTGAACATCGATACTTCCGTATTTGTTTTTAAGCGTAAGTTCCGTGTTCTCATTCGCATTGAATTCTTCATGGAATTCTTTGGTCAGCTCCTCTGCCTGTGCCCAGATGCCTGAAATGCTCAGGAAGACACCAAGCAGGAAAATTGATTTAAATTTCTGTACTTTCATGACTCTCGTATGTTGAATTTATTTGATTTACTTTCTCCAGTTGCTGAATGATATGGCCCATGATCTCCAGTTTCATCTGGTAATGAGTGATCATGGCCGAAAGAATACGCTCATCTGTGGGATTGGCCTGCAGATCCTTCTGGAGGAAATGAAAAAGACGGTCCATCTCTTCCATCTCCTTCAATAATATTTCTTTCTGTCCGGGATCGGCTATGTTTAGCCGGTCGATCTCAGAATACTTTTCATTAATGAGGGAAGTGTAATATATCCGGGCCTCTCCGAACTCGCCCGGAACAATGACCTGTACCGGTTTCTGCCGGCTTGTATAATATAGCTGTGCCTGTTCATAGATTAAAACGCTTGACACGGCAACCAGCAGGAGAACGGCTGCGACTTTCAGTCCATAAGGAATGCGAGCGTAAAATGAGACAGGAGCGGGAATAAGCTTTTTCCTGAACCTGGCCATATGACCTTCGGATGGTTCGAAGCTGTCGAACTGATCCCGGTTTGTACGTATGTGCTTCTCAAATTTATTCATCACTGCTGCTTCTTAATATCCCGATCAATTTCTGTCTCGCCCTGGTATATTGAGACCTGGATGTAGAACCGGAAATATTCAGGATCTGCCCGATCTCTTCATGGTCATAGCCTTCCAGCAGGTAAAGCGAGAGAACGATCCTGAAACCGTCCGGCAATTTCATAATGGCATCCCTGATCCTTTCAATATCGACCGGGACATCATCCTGTACATCATTTTCGCTGAGATCTCCGGCCACTCTTTCATCCAGTGTTTCAAAGGACAATTTTTGCTTCTTGATACTGTCCAGCGAGCGGTTCACTACAATTTTCCTGAGCCAGGCGCCGAAACTCACCGTGCCGCTGTACGAACCGATCTTCTCAAAGGCTGACAAAAAGGATTCCTGCATAATGTCTTCCGCTTCCCCGGGGTCCTTCACGATCCTCAGACTCGTGTTATACAGGGCTTTGTAATACAAGCCGTAAATCCTGAACTGGGCTTCCCGGTCTCCTTTCCTGCATCGATCTATCAGATCCTGATGAATGTTCGGATACGCAGGTTCTTTTGCCATTCAATCCGTGTTAAAGACGATTTACAATTCGGTGTGCTGCAAATTACAAAAAAATAATGCAGGGTCGTGACGGCACAGTGCCGGTCAGAATAGATGGATCATTCCCGTAAGAACCTCCCCGGATTCATAGTCGAGTTCGGAACCGAACATGCTGTGGGGGATCATATTTACAAGGAATAAGACGATGGAAGCAATCAGTGTAAGATTCGGCCGGTCTTTCCGGAAGTTCAAGGCCACTGCCAGTATCCAGAAGAACATGGCAAACAGGACCTTGTTATCGGTCAGATCCTGACCGAACGGGAATCCTGTCCAGAAAGCGCCGAAAGCGTATTTCTGGATCACCGGACCAAGGACAAATCCCCCGACAAACAGAAAGATCACTGTCAGTATGCCGTAGAGTTTGTATTTTCCGAGACGGAAAATGGCATAAAGTCCGGCTACAAGCGACAGAAGTCCGGCTGTAAATATGAATAATATATGGGGGATCAGAACCCATGCAGGAACACTGCCCTTGAACCGGATCACTACCGGTGTGTTGTTGAGGGGGTAGGAGGTGTTGTCTTTTATCAGCACTATCCAGTATTCAAGTTTCCCGGCTGGAGGCTGGTGGGGCAGATACCCGATCAACTCTGCATCCTGGCGGGCCATAAGGATCGTGTCATAGGGATCCGGTGTTTTGTATCTCTTGAAAATTAGCTGCCCGCGGATCTCCGTATCCGGTACTTCGATTCGTATTTCCCGGTCACTTTCCCCTCCATGGCTTCGGGGAAGGCTTGACGCTATGGTATAGTCGCTGATCTCTATAGTGTGCGTGACGGGATAGGAGGGACCTGTCATGCGCTGGTATGTAACTGAGGTGATTGTTACTACAACTGCGATTATCCAGATAACAGTCTGTTTCTTCATGTTTCGTACATTTTATAGCTGGATCAGCAGGTCAAGTATCTGATCATCTCTTTTTACGCTGACAACAATAATCTGGCCTTTGCTTACCTTGGAGAGCCGGTACATGTAGTCATATATTCCGTTGATTGAATTCCCTTCGATGGCCATAATATAGTCGCCCTTTTTCATCCCGCCAATATGTGCGGGTTTACCAGGTGTTACAAAATCCACACGCATCCCCGGAGTTTCATCATTGTCCGTAAAATCCGGCATGATCCCGAGTGCAATCCGGCGGCTGCGCCTGCCTGAATACCGGATCCGGGGACCGGCCTCCCGGAAGGTCAGGGGGGCATCCATGTCATCTATATGATTCGCTATCCCGCTGATATAATGTGAGATCATTACCATTCCCCCAAGGTTGATCCTTTCGATGTCGTCTTCGGGCGTATGGTAATCAGTATGAGCTCCCGAGGTCAAAAACAGGACAGGGAGGTCTTTCCCGTAAAAACTGGAATGATCCGAGGCCCCGTAACCCTCCCGTGTGGTGCTTATTTTCAGGCTGTCATGCGGAACATGCTTCAGAACAATTTCTTCACTCTCGACAGCCGTTCCCACTCCACCTACCTGCAACTGATGATTGCGCAGGCGTCCGACCATATCCATATTGAGCATGATCCTCGCCTGGTCGAGAGGGAGCAGCGGGTTATTCACATAATACTTGGAACCCAGCAGTCCCATTTCTTCGGCTCCGAAAGCAATGAAAAGACAGGAGTTTGAAGGCTTTTCTTCCCCGCCGGCAAGTTTCTCTGCAATCTCGATCAGGGCGGCAACACCGGAAGCATTGTCATCCGCTCCGTTATGCACCGCTACAGTATCCGGTTTCCGCGATGAACTGTTCATCCCTCCCATTCCAAGATGGTCGTAATG
>JAUVKJ010000064.1 GCA_030592145.1 Bacteroides sp. | reverse complement strand
GGCTCTATGACATTACCGCCCAGGTTAAGGCATCCGTCAGGAAGAGCGATATCCGGAACGGCATGGTTTCTGTCTATGTGCAGGGAGCTACGGCTGCCATAATGATACAGGAGAACTGGGATGAATCGGTGCAGAATGATGTGATCACCCTCCTGCGGAAACTTATTCCTTCCGGGGTCTGGGAGCACGATGCCCAGGACAACAACGGGGATGCCCATCTGAAGGCCGGCATTGTGGGTCCATCGGAAACCGTCCCCATCCTCAGCGGGGAGCTTGGATTATCAACCTGGCAGAATATTTTCCTCTGCGAGTTTGACGGCCCGCGGGATATACGGCGAATCGTTGTAACCGTGGTTGATTCGGAATAGCAAACCCTACTGAAAATTCACTCTCTGCCGGCATCTCTTAAACTGGCGCTGCAAAATTTGCATTCATGCTTACGGCATTGTTGGCTTAGGAGCCTACATTTTGCGTTTACCGGCGCAAAATTCAGCGACGGGCTAATCAATGCCTTAAGCTTGCAAATTTTGAAAGGCGCCTTGTTTAAAAATGCCGCCAATATTAGAAACGAATTTTCAGTAGGGTTTGCGAGTTTAGCGCAGGAAGTCGAGGTTACGGCGAAGACCCTCGAATTTAGCACGTTTAACAGCGGAACTCTCGAATAATTCGTGGAACCTGGTTTCGTCCATTTTCATCCATTCTTCCCGGCTCATTTCGAGGAGCCCGGGGCGGGGCTTCAGCCATTCTTCCCGGTGGGGGTGGGCATTCTTGTTCCAGGGACAAACTTCCTGGCAGATATCACAGCCGAAAGCCCAGCCTTTCATCCGATCGCTGAATTCTGCCGGGATCTCCGGCTCCCGGTTCTCGATCGTCAGGTAGGACAGGCAACGTGAGGCATCCACCGTTCTGCCGGGAAGAATAGCTTGAGTGGGGCATGCATCGATGCAGCGGGTGCAGTCCCCGCAATATTCATTCATAGGGCTGTCAGCTTCCAGTTCCAGGTCGCAGATAATCACCCCCAGGAAAAACCAGGATCCGTATTTCGGGTTCAGCAGCAGGGAATGCTTACCGATCCATCCAAGACCGGCCCTGGCGGCCCAGGCCCTTTCCAGTACCGGGGCGGAATCGACAAAGATCCTTCCCCGGACGGGACCCATTTCTTCCTGCATCCAGGAAAGAAGTGACTTGAGTTTTTTGCGTACGATCTTGTGATAGTCTTTTCCGTATGCATACCTGGAAATTCGGGGAGCTTCCGGATCCCGCTGTTTTTCTGTAGTATGGTAATTCTGCAGCACCACGATGAGCGAGCGGCCTCCTTCGACAAGCCTGCGGGGATCCACGCGTTTACCGAAATGGTTCTCCATATACCCCATATCCCCGTGGAATCCATTTTTCAGCCAGGTTCTCAGTCTTGGTGCATCTTCTTCAAGAAACTCCGCCCGGGCAATGCCGCAATCGAGAAAGTCCAGTTCCAGAGCTTTTTTCCTGATCTTCAGGCTATTATGGGCAGGGGTGTCCATTTTTACAGGGATATACAGAGCGCAGGTTTTATGTATTACATCAATCCCAGTTCAAGTCTGGCCTCATCGCTGAGATTAGACTTGTCCCATGGAGGGTCAAAGGTAAGCTTGAGATCCAGGGATTTCACACCTTCCACGGCTTCGACCTTTTGCCGTACATCGCGGATGATATCTTCTGCCATGGGACAATTAGGTGCCGTAAGGGTCATCCTTATCCTTACGTTATTGTCGTCATCCGCATCGAGTTCATAGATGAGTCCAAGGTCATAGATATTCACCGGCATTTCAGGGTCATATACGTTTTTGAGAGCTTTAATGATCTCATCCTCAAGTTGCAGGAATTCATTATCGTTTTTCATTTTTCTTTAATTATTTCACCGGCCCGCTTCCTTCTCCAGCCTGGTCTGGTAAGCCAGGGCATACAATTTCATTTGTTTCACCATGGCCAGCAAGCCATTGGAGCGGGTCGGTGAGAGGTTCTCCCGAAGACCTATACGGTCTATAAAAGCCAGGTCTGCATCCATGATCTCCTTTGGTTCGTGTCCGGACAGGACCCTGATCAGCAGGGAGACGATCCCCTTGGTGATGATGGCATCAGAATCGGCGCTGAAAATAATTTTACCGGCTTCAAGATCGGCCTTCAGCCAGACTTTTGACTGGCACCCGTTAATCAGGTATTCATTGGTTTTGAATTTTGAATCGAAGGCCGGCAGGTCGCTGCTCAAGTCTATGAGGTAATTGTATTTGTCGAGCCAGTCGTCGAACACCTCGAATTCGGCAATGATATCTTCCTGGATTTTATAGGTTTTCATTATCCTGTGATTGTGATACAAAGATAATCATTGGATCGCAAGGTCCGCTATCCGAACATTTTCAATACCCGGAGGAGTCCGTCGTAAAGCCGGTCGATCTCCCGGGTCGTATTGTAAAATGCAAGGGATGCACGCAGGGTCCCGGTGATCTTGAAATGGTCCATGACCGGCTGGTTGCAATGGGTACCTGTCCGAATGGCAATACCAAGCTTATCAAGCACCATGCCTGCATCGTAGGGGTGGATGCCTTCCATAAGGAATGAAAGGATGCTGATCTTTTCCGGGGCTGAGCCGTAGATCTGAAGCCCGGGTACGGACATAAGTTTCATGGTGGCATATTCCAGCAGTGAATGCTCGTACTCACGTATGCTGTCGATCCCCACTCCGCTGATATAGTCAAGGGCTGAAGCAAGTCCTGCTGCCCCGATGTAATTCATGGTCCCCGCTTCAAACTTGAAGGGGAGCTCATTATAGGTGGTTTTCTCAAAGGTGACACAGTCAATCATATCCCCTCCGCCCTGGTAAGGGGGCATATCGTACAGGAGCGCCTCCTTCCCGTACAGGACCCCTATCCCGTTGGGTGCATATACCTTGTGTCCGGAGAACACGTAAAAATCGGCATCCAGCTCCTGGACATCCACGCTCTCATGCTGCACCGCCTGGGCTCCGTCAATCAAAACGGGGACATTCATGGCATGCGCCCTCCGGATGATCTCCCTTACCGGGTTGATGGTGCCGAGGGTATTGGAGATATGGGTTACGGCGACGATCCGGGTTTTCGTGGAAAGCAGCTTTTCGTATTCCTCCAGGATCAATTCCCCTTTTTCATTGAATGGTATAACCTTTATCTTCGCTCCCTTCCGCTTGCACATCATCTGCCAGGGAACGATGTTTGCATGGTGCTCCATCTCGCTGAGGATCACCTCATCCCCTTTTGAAATAAATTTTTCGCCGAACGAAAATGCTATTGTATTGATAGAGCCCGTTGCGCCGCTTGTAAATATGATCTCATTGGTGGAGGCTGCGTTAATGAAGCCCCGGGCGGTCTCCCTTGCCTTCTCGTAGATCCCGGTTGAATGTTCGCTCAGGTAATGGATGCCCCTGTGTATACTGGAGTTTTCTTCTTCGTAATACTTTCGCACGGTTTCGATTACCTGGCGGGGCTTCTGGGTGGTGGCGCCATTGTCAAAATAGGCTAATGGATGATCGTATACCTTCCTGGAGAGTATGGGAAAATCCTGTCTGATCTTTTCAACATCAAATATCATCGGGTTGTATCTTATATGGGCAGTGGAGTATCCCTGCAGGCCATGGAACAGTTGTTGCAACGTGAGAGTTCCCCCCTGAGGCGCTTGTCGACCAGGCCATTGATCCGGTTTTTCAGGGGGGCAACCTCGATTTTGTCGATCACTTCGTGGGCGAAGGCATAGAGCATCAACAGCCTGGCTTCCTTGCGGGGGATACCCCTGGACTGCATATAGAACAGGGCGTTTTCATCCAGTTGTCCGGTAGTCGCCCCGTGACTGCATTGCACATCGTCGGCATAGATCTCAAGCTGGGGCTTGGTATTCATTTTTGCTTCATCAGACATCAGGATGTTATTATTGGTCTGGTAGGCGATGGTTTTCTGTGCATCCGGGCGGACCAGGATCCTGCCGTTAAAAACCCCGGTGGACTGCTCGTCCAGGATTCCCTTGAAAAGCTGCGTACTGGTACAATTGGGTTTTGCATGATCGATGTTTACGTAATTGTCTATGTGCTGGCTCCGGTCGGCGAGCGACAATCCGTATACCTGGCTGTCACAATCCTCTGCGTTCAGCAGTACATGGGTGTTGTTCCTTACGGTTCCGCTGTGCAGGGTAATGGTGTTCGAAATGACCTGGCTGTCCTTTTCCTGATGTATGAAGAGGTTGGTCAGCAGGTTTGAATTGAGGTGCTCGTTCTGTACTCTTGAATAATTAAGGCGGGCTCCCGGTCCCGCGTAAATTTCCGTCACCGAATTGGTAAGGAAGCGGAAGGGGGATAGGGTATGGTCGCACACAATTACCTTGGCGCTTGCATTATCCTCCATGATGAAAAGGTTGCGGTAATGCAGCAGGGTATCGAGCCCGGTCATGGCCAGGTGTACTACCTGCACCGCATCATCCATGACCTGTCCCTTTGGTACGTATATAAACAATCCGTCAAGGGCAAAGGCCGTATTCAGTGAAACCAGTCCATCCGACCGGGTGCCGGCATGTTTGGTAAGATATTCTTTCACAAGGTCAGGGTACTGCCTGAGGGCTTCGGACAGGCTGCCGATAATGATCCCGTTATCAAGCCTGGACAGACTGGGTTTTTTACCAAGGTAAAATCCGTTCAGGATGATCTCCAGCCGCGTTTTCAGATTGGGGACATCGCACGTAAAAATATCTTCGACCTTAAAATCTACCTTGCTGGGCTGGAGCTGTATCGAATAATTTGGTTCAAAGATTTTTTGCAGCGAAGTGTGTTTATACAATTCACTTTTCCTGCCCGGTATACCTGTTTTGCTGAAATGATCCATTGCATCCTGGCGGATCTCCTTCATAAAGGAAGGGGAGGCCTTTTCCAGGATTTTCTCCTTTTCCCTGAACAACTCTATATAGTTCTGGTTCGTGCTCATTGTCTATGTCTTAATTCAAGATCCAGATCCTGAGATAAACTCAGGATGACTTCATCTCAGGATGACTTTAACTCAGGATGACGTCAACTCAGGATGACTTAAACCTGTCCGTTCGCTTCGGCCCTGATCCAGTCGTATCCCTTTTCTTCCAGTTCCAGTGCGAGTTCCCGGCCGCTTGATTTGACAATCCTGCCCTGGAATAGCACATGAACAAAATCCGGCACTATGTAATCAAGCAGACGCTGGTAATGGGTTATAACAATGGTGGCATTGTCCTTGTTTTTAAGGGCATTGACCCCGTTGGCAACGACCCTGAGGGCATCAATATCGAGTCCGCTGTCCGTTTCGTCGAGAATGGCCAGCTTTGGTTCGATCAATGCCAT
This sequence comes from Bacteroides sp., assembly GCA_030592145.1. Taxonomy (GTDB): domain Bacteria; phylum Bacteroidota; class Bacteroidia; order Bacteroidales; family SM23-62; genus SM23-62. The sequence continues at coordinate 2,780 of JAUVKJ010000064.1, read as the reverse complement.
CTGGAATATCTCGTTCTTTTTCTTTTCACCTCCTGAGAATCCCTCGTTCACCGAGCGGTTGGTCAACTGGGAATCAAACTCGACCAACTCTTTTCTCTCCCGCATATACTTGAGAAAATCACCTGCCGATAAGGGTTCTTTCCCCTGGAAGATTCTGTGTTCATTAACGGCAGTCTTCATGAAATTCACCATGCTGACGCCCGGAATCTCAACCGGGTACTGAAATCCCAGGAAAATTCCCTTTTTGGCCCTTTCTTCGGGGTCCATTTCAAGCAGGTCTTCTCCCATATATTTAACCGATCCATGGATCACGTCTATCGTATCCCTTCCTGCGAGGGCCGCAGCAAGAGTGCTTTTACCCGACCCGTTGGGTCCCATGATGGCATGCACTTCGCCCGCCTTCACTTCCAGGTTGATCCCGTAAAGGATTTCCTTCCCCGCAACATTTACTTTTAATTCTTTTATTAATAACATTTCCTTGATTATTTCATTTCTCACATCTCAGCCTACAGATCCTTCAAGCGAGATCTGCAACAGTTTCTGGGCTTCCACGGCAAACTCCATGGGCAGCTTGTTCAGTACTTCCCTTGCATACCCGTTGACGATGAGCCCGATGGCCTTTTCGGTATCTATGCCCCGCTGGTTGCAGTAAAATATCTGGTCCTCGCTGATTTTGGAGGTAGTGGCCTCATGCTCTACGATGGCCGAGCTGTTGTCTGTCTCGATGTATGGGAATGTGTGCGCTCCGCACTTATTGCCCAGAAGCAGGGAATCGCACTGGGAAAAATTCCTTGCATTTTTGGCATTTTTCAGAATACGTACGAGTCCACGGTAAGAATTCTGGCTCTTCCCCGCCGAGATCCCTTTTGAGATGATCGTACTGCGGGTATTCCGGCCGATGTGTATCATTTTCGTGCCGGTATCCGCCTGCTGGTGATTATTAGTGACGGCCACAGAAAAGAACTCTCCTATCGAATTATGCCCTTTCAGGATACAGCTGGGATATTTCCATGTGATCGCCGACCCGGTCTCGACCTGGGTCCAGGAGATCTTTGAATCATTCCCTTTGCAGATGCCCCGTTTGGTCACAAAATTAAAGATGCCGCCTTTGCCTTCCTTGTTCCCCGGATACCAGTTCTGGACCGTAGAATATTTCACTTCCGCTTTTTCCAGGGCAACGATCTCCACCACGGCAGCATGCAGCTGGTTCTCATCCCGCATCGGAGCGGTACATCCTTCCAGGTAGCTCACATAGCTTTCATCATCGGCCACCAGCAAAGTCCTTTCAAACTGTCCCGTGTTGGCCGCATTGATCCGGAAATAAGTTGAAAGCTCCATGGGGCATCGCACCCCCCTGGGGATGTAGCAAAATGAACCATCGGAAAATACCGCGGAATTCAGCGCGGCAAAATAATTGTCCGTGTAGGGAACCACGCTGCCCAGGTACTTGCGGACCAGGTCGGGGTGGTTTTTCACCGCTTCGCTGAACGAACAGAAGATGATCCCGAGCTCCGCCAGGGTCTCCGAAAAAGTGGTTTTTACCGAAACAGAATCCATTATGGCATCCACGGCCACCCCTGTCAGGTGTTTTTGCTCATCGAGGGGGATCCCGAGTTTGTCGAAGGTTTCCCTGAGCTCCGGATCAATATCATCCAGGCTTTCCGGGCTGGCTTTCTGCCTGGGGGCCGAATAATAGATAATGTCCTGGTAATCAATTCCGGGGATCTTCAGGTGTGCCCAGTGGGGCATGCTCATCTTCTTCCACTGTCCGAAAGACTTAAGGCGAAATTCAAGCAACCATTCGGGTTCCTCCTTCTTGGCGGAGATCAGCCGGATAATGTCTTCATTCAAACCTTTCGGCAGGGTATCTGTCTCAATGTCTGTAAAAAAGCCGTACTTATATTCGTTCTGGGTTACCTCCCTGATAACCTCATCCTTCTTATTTGCCATGTCTCAAACCTCCGGATTCAACTCTCTAAGGTCTCTATTTAGATTTATTCCAAATAAGGGCAAAGATACATAAAAGTATTAAATTATAGTGAATTTTGAAACGAATTCAGATGCTATGAACTGAATGTACGCTTATGGGTGAGAAGAAGAAAATGACCTTGCTTTCCGATCTTGGAGAATTCGGATTAATCGACCATCTGACACGTAACATCTCCCTGAAAAACAAGAGCAGCCTGAAGGGAGTGGGTGACGATGCGGCTGTACTCGATTATAAGGGGAAGAAGATGGTGCTCACCACCGACCTGCTGGTTGAGGGGATACATTTCAACCTGGTATATACTCCTCTCAAGCACTTGGGCTACAAGGCTATCACGGTAAATCTTTCGGACGTTTATGCCATGAATGCCATTCCGAAACAGGTTGTTGTCTCCCTGGCCGTTTCCGGCAAGTTCTCACTGGAAGCGATGGATGAGTTGTACGGGGGAATTAAACTCGCCTGTACAAATTACGGGGTCGACCTTGTAGGCGGGGATACTACTTCTTCGGTTACCGGACTCACACTTAGTGTTGCAGCGATGGGCGAAGTGGAAACAGGCCAGACCGTCTACAGGAATACCGCCAGGGTGAATGACCTTGTGTGTGTTTCAGGGAATCTGGGTGCTTCGTACATGGGCTTGCAGCTTCTTGAACGGGAACGCAGGCTTTTTGAGGACTCCTCCGATGGTATTCAGCCGGATCTGTCGGGCTATGAGTACATCCTGGGAAGACAGCTGAAACCGGAAGCCCGGAAGGATATCATTGAATCCTTTCGCGAACACAGGATCGTACCC
>JAUVKJ010000143.1 GCA_030592145.1 Bacteroides sp. | reverse complement strand
AGGTACTGAAGTATGGCGCCGGCAGCGATCACTGCATAAGGCAAATTCTGTACCCCGAAACCCTTCAGGGATCTGGTCCGGAATTGTTTCAGCAGGCGGTCGCTTGCGGTTTCTTCGGTAAAGACCCAGTCATCCATTCCGTAGGTGTAGTACTTATCCCCGAAAACTTCCATGAACTCCTTCTTATGGCTTTTTTCGAACAGTACCTCCTTGGGCTGAAAACTGCTCAGCAATTTATCGGCATACTCTGCAGAACCCTGTGCAGCAAGAAACTCGCCCGTTGAGATATCCAGAAAGGCAATACCTGTTATGTTTCGATCAAAACATACAGCGGCAAGAAAATTATTCTCCTTATGCTCAAGCACACTCTCATTAAAGGATATCCCCGGGGTTACCAGCTCGGTAATCCCCCGCCTTACGATCTTCTTGGCCAGTTTAGGATCTTCCAGCTGCTCGCAGATAGCTACCCTTTGCCCTGCCCTGACCAGACGCGGCAGGTATGTATCCAGTGCATGGTACGGGAAGCCGGCGAGCTCAACATAACTTGCAGCGCCGTTCGCCCGCCGGGTCAGGGTGATCCCCAGGATGCTGGATGTCCGTATAGCATCCTCCCCGAAAGTTTCGTAAAAATCCCCTACCCTGAACAGCAATACGGCATCCGGATGCTTGCGCTTGATGCTGTTGTACTGCTTCATCAGCGGTGTTTCGACATATTTGGTAGAAGGAGCCACGGCAACAAAAATATAGGAAAATGAGGCCGTATAAAAGGGTTAATGACAGGTTGTTAATAACTTTAAAATCGCAGATGCGAAAGCATCTTCGATGTCCGCTTTCGAACAGACCGTGTTCCAAAGCGGACATATCTTTAATGATCATAAATACGAACTATTATGGATACAAAACAGATTTACAGAACTTTATGTTCTTTGGCATAATTCGTGTTTAAATAATTACCGGTTGTTAAAAAAAAATCCCCGGTTTCGGAGCAACCGGGGATTCAGATTCAACATCTTAAGAGTATTAGAGTAGAAAGATGAAGAATAATTGCAGTTTAAAGTTAATCTTTTCCTGGTGAAAATTCAAGGTTTAAGGTTAAATTAAATTATTCATACTCAACCCCTGTTTTAGACTGCAGAAAAAAAAATTTCTTCTCTTCAATTTCAATTAAGGTTGTTGAATCGCCCAAGTGCCCGCTTCCTCTGGAAACGGGTACTTGTTTTACATATAACAACAAGACTTAGTTTTTTAACATTTAACCTAAATTCCAGCGTATGAGAAAGTATGCACTAACCTTACTATGCTTTATCCTGGGGGTTTTTCACATCGCGTTCGGACAGAACCGGCAAATCACCGGTCAGATTACTTCCGCAACTGATGGTTCAACCTACCCGGGGGTTACCGTGATGGTCCCAGGGACCACAATCGGTACCATTTCTGATGTGGACGGAAATTATTCAATTACCGTCCCGGATGATGCCACGGAACTCGAGTACAAGTATGTCGGAATGAAAAGCGTCACCGTTTCAATCGATGACAGATCATTGATCGATGTGCAGATGGAAGAAGACATCCTGGGACTCGAAGAAGTTGTTGTTATCGGATATGGCCGGCAGCTGAAAACGGATCTCACAGGCTCCATCTCAAAGATATCCACTGATGATCTCAATGAAGTGCCAATCATCACCTTTGAAAATGCCCTTCAAGGTGTCTCATCCGGCGTACACGTCGAACAGTCCAGCGGCAAACTGGGCGAGGGCACCAAGGTCCGGATCCGGGGATCCAGTTCCATTTCAGCTGACAACCAGCCACTCTATGTGATTGATGGAATTCCGCTGTATACGGAAAACACAGGGATCCTAAACAACCATCCCACCAATCCCCTTGCCCAGATCAACATGGCAGATGTGGAAACTATTGAGGTCCTAAAAGATGCCTCTGCCGCTGCCATTTACGGATCCCGGGCGGCTAACGGGGTGATTATGATCACCACCAAACGGGGCCGGGCCGGAAAGACCAATATTGATGTGAACTTTTCACGTGGTGTAAGTACCCGTTCGAATGTCGTCGGATTCCTGAACGCAGCCGAATACCGGGAATTGCTGGATGAAGCAGTCCAGAATGGAATTGATCAGGGCGATCCCTGGGGATTTGGTGACATTGACAGTTTCAGGGATTGGGCAAACAATTATATCATTCCGGGTTACAGGGAAGACCATTTTGAGCAATCCTATGACGAAAACTGGGAAGAACAGGCCTTCCGTAGTGCCGGGGTCACCAATTTTGACCTATCTGCCAGCGGAGGAAATGAGAAGACCAACTTCTATACCGGGGTTTCCTACCTTGACCAGGAAGGAATTCTGATCAATAACCGCTTCCGGAGAGCCAGTGCCCGGCTGAACCTTGAACATGCCGCTGCAGACCGGCTGAAGATCGGCATGAATACTATGTTTTCGAGGACACAACTTGACAGGGTATCGGGAGACAATGCCTTTTCCACACCCCTGCAGTTGGTTGCTCAGGTCCCGGTCACCCCGATCATTGACCCGAATACAGGAGAACTCAACACAAACACCCTGTATCCCAACGGGTTGATCGATGCCCGTGACAATTATGCCAAGAACGTGGCTTACCGTGCGCTCAGCAATGCATTCTTTACCTGGGAACCTGTCCGGGGACTTTCATGGCGGACTGATGTGGGGTTTGACCTTATGACCCAGAAAGAAGATGAATACCAGGGAAGAAGAACCAATGACGGTGCACCGGACGGTAAGGCCACTGGCAGAAATGTCAATGTTCTGAAGCTTACAACCAATAACTATCTCAGTTTCAGCAGGGAATTTGCCGGCATTCATAACATTGAGGCTGTGGCCGGAATAACCTTCGAGAAAATTGACAGGAATCTGCAATCCGTCCAGGTTTCCGGATTCCCGACTGATGCTTTCCAAACCATCGCCAGTGCAGCCACGAACACCTTCTATACCGGTCAGGAAACCGCTTTTGCATATACTTCCTACTTTGCGCGCGCCAACTATAAGTTGATGGACAGGTATCTGATGAGTGCCAGTGTCAGGCGTGACGGGTCTTCCCGCTTCGGGGTGAACAGCCGTTATGGAACTTTCCCTGCATTTTCCGCAGGGTGGATCCTCTCCCGTGAAAGTTTCATGCAGAACGCTAACTGGCTGAGTTTTTTGAAAATCAGGGGCAGTTACGGTCTTACCGGAAACTCGGGAATCGGCAATTTTGCCCACATGGGGACATACGTGGGAGCCAACTATGCCGGGGTTTCCGGAATCCGTCCCTGGTCTCTTGCCAGTCCAGACCTGAAATGGGAAACCACAGCACAAATGGATATAGGGATTGATTTCGGTTTCCTGCGCAACCGGATCAACGGTGAGGTGGATTACTATCAGAAAAAAACCGAGGACCTGCTGCTGGCACGTACACTTCCGTCTACTTCCGGTTTCACGGGGGTGATCCAGAACATCGGCTCCCTGGAAAACAAGGGATGGGAAGTAGTGATCAATACCGGCAACCTTGTTGGTGAATTCAAGTGGAATACCAGCTTCAATATTTCCGGGAACAAGAACAAGGTCCTGGATATAGCGGGTCCGGATATCATTCGTGGTGAGAACCGGGTACGTGAAGGCGAAGCCATCGGTGTCTTTGTAACACGTAGTTATGCCGGTGTCAACCCGGATAACGGGCATGCCTGGTACTACATGGAAGACGGCACGAAGACAGAGGATTACAACGTAGCCCCCAACCTGGTGGTTGGCAATCCCAATCCCGATTTTCTGGGAGGCATGACCAACAGCTTTCAGTTCAAGGGATTCGACCTTAATGTTCTCCTGTCCTTTGTATACGGGAACAGTGTTTACAATGGAGGGGGACAGTACCAGTCAATGCAATTCTCCAATTGGATGGACAATCAGACCAAGGATCAGATGAATCGCTGGCAGAAACCCGGGGATATTACTGATGTTCCGCAGGCCGTATTCCCATTCTCGGAATTTTCTGCCACCAATCCTTCCTCACGTTACCTGAGTGATGCATCTTACCTCAGGCTGAGAAGTGTGAGTTTCGGATACAGCCTGCCGGTCCGGGTACTGGAAAGAATGAGTCTCCGTTCCCTGAGGATCTATGCTACGGGTACCAACCTGTTTACCTGGACCAATTACAAGGGATGGGACCCGGAAGTAAACTTCCTGGACGGTGCCGGGACCAGCATGACTACGGACAATATCGTTCAGGGCGGTGACTTCTATACTGCCCCGCAAGCCCGGACTTTCACCGTAGGTATTAAAATAGGAATCTGATGAATTCAGCCAGTAACACTCAAAATCAAATAAAGATGAAAACAAAATCTATAAAACATATGATCGCAGTACTGCTGACAGGATTCATTCTTACATCCTGTGACAAGTATCTTGATATTGAACCCCGGCAGCAGATCAATGCCGAAACAGCCATCAGCAATGCAAAAGATGTGCAGTTACTGCTGATCAGTGCCTACGAAGGGATCAAGGGAACCCGCGGAACCGGTGAGGGCGGGGAACTGCTCGGAGGATCATTTAATTTTGCTTCAGAACTGATCGCCGGCACCGATGATGTGGTGTGGCGGGGAACCTTTGAACAGCAAAGAGAATTCTATGCAAAGGCCATTAACACGGGAAATCTGATGGTGCGTGATACCTGGATCCGCGGTTACGAGGTGATCAATATCGTAAATACCGTACTCTCAGTACTTGATGTTGTGGAAGAACCTGATGAAAAAGCCCGGCTGGAAGGAGAAGCCAAAGCCATCCGCGGATTGCTCTATTTTGAGTTTGCAAGGCTCTGGGGACTTCCCTATGAGGCCGGACAGACCAATAACCAGCTGGCCGTGCCCCTGATCCTTACACCGACGATTAACGCTTCCGATGTGACCGAGCCGGAGAGGGCAAACGTGGAGCAGGTCTATGCACAGACCATCTCGGATCTGACCGAGGCAGAAACCCTGTTGACGACTTTTGAAGGGAATGATGGATACATGTCTACTTATGCAGCCTCGGCTTACCTTTCAAGGATCTACCTGCAACAGGGCCGGTACGCGGAGGCAGCTATGAAGGCGGACCGGGTGATACAGTCTGGTTTGTACGCCCTTGAATCAAATCCTCTGATCGCTTTTAATAACAAAGCATTCGTTGCAGAGGATATCTTTGCAATCCGGCAGAATGAGACCAGCAATTATGGCGAGAGCAATAGTGGTCTGTCTACTCATTATGCTTCCCTGGCAGGCCAGGGCCGTGGTGATATCGACATCACCCAGAATTTCCTGGACAACTTTAATGCCAACGACCTCAGGGGAAGTTTGATGACTGAAACGGTTCCCGGTGTTACCCAGATTGATAATGTCACTGGT
>JAUVKJ010000199.1 GCA_030592145.1 Bacteroides sp. | reverse complement strand
CAGCAAATCCATGCAAAGTTTTACCAGATCCGCGAGGATGACCTGCATACGTTTTCCCTGCCCGGGTATGAAAAGGTCGGTGCGGGGGACCTGGACCGCTACCCTGTCCCTAAACTAATCGAACATTACCTGGACAATCTCAGCGATTAATTTTGTAACTTAGCAGTCCTGAAATTCAATCACAAGCTATGTCAGTTAATAAGGTAATACTCGTGGGAAATGTAGGAAAAGACCCTGAAACCAAGTACCTGGAGGGAGGCACTGCTGTTTGTTCCTTCCCCCTTGCCACAAGTGAAACATATCGCAACCGGGATGGCGAAAAGGTTACTACTACGGAATGGCATAATGTGGTATTGTGGAGAGGCCTGGCAGGGGTTGCCGAAAAATATGTTAAAAAAGGTTCCCAGCTGTATATTGAAGGCAGGATCCGATCACGTTCCTGGGAAGACAGGGATGGAAACAAGCGTTATACCACCGAAATCGTGGGTGATAACATGCAGATGCTCGGAAAACGGGCAGATGATACAGGCTTGCAGCAGGAAGCTTCCGGGACAACCCAGGTTTCAACACCGCAGGCAGTACCGGAGAAAAGCAGCCAGGAGAATAATTTCAATGATCTTGGAGAAGAACCCGGCGGATCCGACGACCTTCCTTTCTGAGTTTTTCTAAATCAACTTATGCGTTTTGGATCCTGAACCGCTTGCATTCTTTGTTTTCGCCCGGATCGATGTTACTTTTCATCCCTTTACGGTTGGAATTTTAGTGGGACTGATCATTGTCCTGCTGCTCATCATCTGTTCCGCCCTGATCTCCGGATCTGAGGTTGCCTGTTTTTCCCTTTCTCCTGCCGATAAAAAGCAGCTCGGGGAGAAAAACAGCAAACAATCAAGGATGGTCCTGGAAATGATCGGCCATCCCGAAAGGCTTCTCGGCACAATCCTGATCACCAATAATTTCATCAATGTAGGAATCGTGATCCTTTCCGCTTTCCTGATGAATAAGATGCTTGATTTTGGCAGCTCCAAGACCCTGCAATTCCTGGCACAGATCGTGATCATCACCCTGGTGCTCCTTCTGTTCGGAGAGATCCTTCCCAAACTCTACGCCAACCTGTATGCCATACGTTTCTCCCTGTTCATGGCATATCCCCTTAAATTTTTCGAGAAGCTTTTTTACCCCATATCCTCCGTTCTTATTTTCTCCACCTCCCAGGTAAACAAACGCCTGGCAAGGATGAAACAAAACATATCCATGGATGTGCTCTCGGAGGCACTGGAACTAACCGCCGATGATATATCAGAGGAGAAAACCATACTTGAAGGGATTATCAGGTTCGGGAACATCGATGTAAAGGAAATCATGAAATCCCGCATCGACGTGGTGTCGGCCGACGGCCGGACCAAACTTGATGAACTTATTCAAATTGCCATTGAATCGGGATACTCCAGGATACCCATTTTCAACCAGACTTTTGACCATGTAAAAGGTATATTGTATGTAAAAGACCTTCTTCCCCACCTCCAGAAAAGCAGGAACTTCAAATGGCAATCCCTGATCAGGCCCCCTTATTATGTGCCGGAGAATAAAAAGATCGATGATCTGCTGAATGAATTCCAGACCAAAAAAATACACATGGCCATTGTTGTTGATGAATACGGGGGAACCAGCGGGATCATTACCCTGGAAGACATCATCGAGGAAATTGTAGGAGAGATCACCGATGAATCTGATGATGATGAGATATTCTTTGACAAACTGTCAGAGAATGAATACCTGTTTGACGGCAAGATCCTGCTGAACGATCTGTACAAGATCATTGAACAGGAAGATGACATATTCGATGAGGTGAAAGGGGATGCGGATACACTTGCTGGACTAATCCTCGAGTTGAAAGGTGATTTCCCAGACAAGGGAGAAAAAACATCCTACAGGAATTTTGAATTTACCATTGAAGCGGTCGATAAAAAAAGAATCAAACAGATACGGCTGCAAATCAACCCTGACCTGCAGTGATGAATTCCAGAATAATCATATCTTCCGGTAATAGCAGATATCCCGCTTTTTTCATTATTGTGGCCATTCTCCTGGGGATTGCATGCCAGCGAAACTATACCCCGAAACCCAGGGGATACCTCAGGGTTGAATTCCCGGAAAAGATATACACCCGTTTTGATTCCACCTGCCCCTATGTTTTTGAGTATCCGGTTTATGCCAGGATAGTGCCGGATACGGATTTTAACTCGGAACCCTGTTGGATCAACATGGAGTTTCCCACGTTTGACGGTAAAATTCATTTTTCTTATAAACAGGTGCACCAGAACCTTAACGAGTACATCGAAGACAGCCGCTCCCTGACATACAAGCATACGATCAAGGCGGATGCCATAACGGAAACAGTATATACTGACCCGGGACTCAATGTACACGGTATACTGTATGACATTAAAGGTAACGCAGCCTCCAGCCTTCAGTTTTACCTGTGCGACAGCAACGAACATTTCCTCCGGGGATCCCTGTATTTCAATGTCCAACCCGACAAGGATTCACTTGCCCCCGTGATTGCATACTTTAAGAAAGATATTATCCATTTGATTGAAACATTTGAATGGAAATAATTAATTTGGCTCTGTTTTCTGATAAAAACCGGTAATGAGCGTAATCCTGAAAAAAGATCTGGGGGAAGGCTGCAGGTTGGGGATCTGGGAAATCACTGAAGACTATGATGATCTGCGTTCAAGACTCAGCCTGGAATCCGAAGAGGTAAAGACACTTGAGGGATTCAGGAACCATAGCCGCAAGCTTGAATGGCTCAGTGTCAGAACCCTGATCAATGATATGACAGGCACCAATTCAAGGATCATTTATAACGAGGACAGAAAACCTTTCCTGCTCGATAATTCATTACATATCAGCATCTCTCATTCACGGAATTTTACTTCCATCCTCCTGAGCCGTTTTAGAAGGGTCGGCATTGACCTTGAATACATGTCACACAGAATATCTAAAATTTCGGACCGCTTCATAAATGAAAATGAAAAGATCACCAGTTCCCCGGATCTGCTCAGGTATCATCTTTACATCCACTGGTGCGCAAAAGAGGCTCTGTACAAGGTCTGCGACAAAAAAAATATCAATTTCAGGAAAAATCTGACTATAGAGCCATTTACGCCTGAAAATGAGGGAACTATAAAGGGAACGGTGGACAATATACTCGGTGTTTCCACCTACGAGCTCAACTATCGCAGAATGGATGATTATATCATCGTCTGGACCTGCAAATAAGCCCCAATGATATACTCAAGCATTATAGAAAACCTGAAGACCAAGAAGATGTTTGCCATCCTGGTAGACCCGGACAAGCATGACAGGGAATCTATCCGGGGAATAGGAAAACTTGCAGGCAAAGATACTGTGGATTTCATCCTGGTGGGCGGCAGCCTGGTCTCAGGCTCAGTCGATGAGACCGTGGGAGTGCTTAAGGATTCCACGGAACTGCCCGTCATTCTCTTCCCTGGCAATGTTTTGCAAATCTCTCCGAGGGCAGACGGCATCCTTCTGCTCAGCCTGATCTCCGGCAGGAACCCGGAATTCCTGATCGGCAACCATGTGATCGCTGCACCTGTGCTCAGAAAAACAAACCTGGAGATCATTCCCACTGGCTATATCCTTATCGAAAACGGCCGGACTACTTCGGTCGAGTACATGAGCAATACCAAGCCTATCCCGGCCGACAAGATCGACCTCGCAGTGGCTACGGCCATGGCCGGCGAGATGCTCGGTCACAAATTGATCTATCTGGAAGCAGGCAGCGGTGCAAAGGAGAATGTAAATTCCGGGATGATCCGGGAGGTCAGATCCAAAATCAGCATCCCGCTCATCGTAGGCGGGGGCATACATACCCCTGAGCAGATCCGGGAGACATACAGCGCCGGGGCAGATATCATCGTGGTAGGCTCAGCCATTGAGGCAGGTGCAAAGCATCTGGCAAACCTGCTCGGTTCTCTCGCAGAAATAAAGAAGGAGCAATCCTGATTCACCGGTTCCGGCATGATGTCGCCAATCGAAACAATCCTAATTCACCAGTTCCAGTATGATGTCGCCTGTCGAAACATTAGGCCTGGCAATGTCAAGGAAATAGGATATGGTCGGGGCAATATCGATCATTTTGACCGGCCGGGTCAGTGTAGACCGTTTGATCTTCCATCCGTACCAGATCAGTGGTACGTGGTT
>JAUVKJ010000331.1 GCA_030592145.1 Bacteroides sp. | reverse complement strand
AGGTATCTTACGAGGGATGTTGTGCCCTTGCGGCACACCAGTACCTGGTTGCAAGGGGCGGGGAGGGTCTGGTAAATAAAGATGGGATCACCGATACCCATAAAAGAAGGTTTTATGTGGACCTCGGGAATGCGGTTATAAAAGAATTTACTTCCTAATTCAGTATCATGCAAAAAGATCTTCGGGAACTCATTGAGATATCACGGTTTTACGGGAAGAATACCCGTTATATAATCGCCGGAGGAGGCAATACCTCCATGAAAACCCGGGACAGGATCTGGGTAAAAGCAAGTGGCTGCGCCCTTTCAGATATCGGTGAGGAAGGATTCGCAGTCCTTGATCGCAGCAAACTGAAGGTAATCTCCGGGAATGAATATTCGGATGATCTGATGAAAGCCTGCATCACCAAAGACCGGCGGCCATCCGTTGAAACCGCCCTGCACGACCTGATCCCCCGGAAATTCGTTGTGCACCTTCATCCCACCCTGGTGAACGGCCTGATGTGCGGCAATGATGTTGAATCTCATGTAGAAAGACTTTTTGGTGCGAAGGCCCTGTATATACCCTACACGGATCCGGGATATACCCTGTTTAAGGAAATTGAGAAACAACTGATGAAGTTCAGGGAGACGAACGGCAAAGATCCTGAGATCATTCTCCTTCAGAACCATGGGATATTTGTGGGAGGTGATTCTACTGCTGATATCAGGTCCGTGTATGAAAAGGTGTTCTCCACACTGGAAAGGGAAGTAAAAAAAGCATTGCCTGAGGGAAGCATACCCGTCTCATCAGGTATTTCAGAGATCCTTCCAGCCATCAGGATGATGCTCTCAGATGGCCCAATAAAGACGCTTCGTATCCGGAACAATGCACTGGTAGAGCATTTCACCGGATCCACAGAAAGATACCTGAAAATATGCAGGCCGTTTACGCCGGATATTACCACCTACTGCAAACCAAATTATATTTATTGCAAGGCAGAGAGTTCACCGGCTCAGATACTGAAGGATATTGAACAGCAGTGCGGGACATTTAAAAAGGAGCATGGCTATCTCCCGAGAGTGATCCTGGTAAAGGGTACAGGGCTGATCGCCGCAGGCGAAAACGCAGCAGAAACCGATATCATACTTGATATTTTTGAGGATATGATGAAGATATCCTGGTTGTCGGAGTTTTTCGGAGGACCACACTTCATGACCGTAGAACAGATACAGACGATCGATACCTGGGAAGCGGAAAACTACCGGAGGAAAACGGTCGTCGGGACATTGGGCAGGGGCAGGGCAGAGAAAAAGACCATCATTGTCACGGGAGCTGCCATGGGTTTTGGTGCGGGAATTGCAAACGGCCTGTTCGAAGAGGGGGCCAATATCGTAATTGCCGATATCAACGAAGAAAACGGGAAAGAATTCCTTAGTGTACTACGCGCCTCGGGCAGGAAAAACCAGGCCATATTCGTTCATACGGATGTGTCTGATCCGGAAAGCGTGAAAAACCTGATCTTTGAGACGCTTAAGGCTTTCGGTGGATTCGACGTATTCATCAGCAATGCAGGGATTCTGAGGGCCGGGGGACTGGAGGAGATGGATGAGAAAACTTTCGACATGGTTACAAAGATCAATTATAATGCCTATTTCTATTGCACCAGATATGCCGCACCTGTTCTTAAGCTTCAGCAAGCCTTTAAAAATGACCATTATACAGATATCATACAGATCAATTCCAAATCAGGCCTGGCCGGGAGCAGGAAGAATTTTGCCTATGCGGGGGGGAAGTTCGGGGGACTGGGACTGACACAGTCCTTCGCCCTGGAACTGTCGCCACACAGGATCAAGGTGAATTCTATTTGTCCCGGGAACTTCTTTGAAGGCCCCCTATGGTCGGATCCTGAAAACGGCCTTTTTGTTCAGTATCTCAACGCGGGAAAGGTGCCGGGTGCGAAATCCATTGATGATGTACGAAAGCATTACGAAAGCCAGGTTCCCATGGGAAGGGGCTGCAGGGTGGAGGATGTTCTGAAAGCTGTTCTGTATGTGATGGAACAGGACTATGAAACAGGGCAGGCCATCCCGGTGACCGGAGGCCAGAATATGCTACGATAATTTAGATTTTTCATTATGAAGACCAAAGCAGTACGATTATACGGTACGAACGATCTGAGACTGGAAGAATTTGAATTGCCTCCTGCCGGGGATGATGAGATCTTTGCCGAGGTCATTTCCGACAGCCTCTGCATGTCATCATACAAGGCAACCATCCAGGGAGCAAACCATAAACGCGTACCGGCAGATGTGGCTGAGAACCCGGTGATCATAGGACATGAATTTGCCGGAAGGATACTGGAAGTGGGAAAGAAATGGAAGGATTCCTTCAAGACAGGGGATAAATTCACTGTACAGCCGGCACTCGGGGAACTGACCCTTGAAGCCGCCGGGTATTCTTTCCCTTATTTCGGGGGGGATGCGACCCATGTGATCATCCCGGCCGTATACCTGGAACAGAACTGTATTATTCCCTTTGACGGTGATTCCTATTTCATAAGTTCACTGGCTGAACCCTATTCCTGTGTGGTGGGGACATTCGAAGCCCACTACCACACCCGGTTCGGATCCTATGTGCATGAAATGGGGATCAGGAAAGGCGGGAAGATGGCCATGATGGGAGCAGGGGGACCCATGGGAACGGCAGCCATAGATTACATCCTTCATACCGACCGGAGA
>JAUVKJ010000116.1 GCA_030592145.1 Bacteroides sp. | reverse complement strand
TTGAGGACGGCCTGCCCCAGACCGAGGTACAGGCTCTGATACAGGACAGCAAAGGCATCATATGGGTGGGCACCAATGGAGGTGGACTCGTACATTTCAACGGAAAATCATTCAGGGTCTTCACTACACGGGATGGCTTGCCTGACAATATTGTTTATTCTCTTTGTGAAGATGGAGAGGGAAACATCTGGATAGGATCCATGAATGTCATTTCAAAATATGATGGTGTCAGTTTTCGGGTCTACCGTGAAAAAAACACCCCGAATTTCACAGCGTACAACCAGATCTTTGCTGACAAGAGCGGCCGGATCTGGGCCGTGTCGGTAGATGACCATGGCCTTCTCAGGCTTGTAGCCATTTCCGGCGATGAGATAGTACCGGTCTCCGATCATTTCAGCGAACTTGCCAACAATATTCTGAATGTATTCTTTACCCGGCAGGGAACACACTATATAACTACCCGAACCGGCCTGTATGAGCTTAGTGATCACAACACACTTAAAAGCTCAATCCTTAATGAATACGAGGACATGAAGGACCGTATCATTTTTCCGCGTTTCCAGAAGCCGGCAGGCGAGATGATAATCTCATCCTTTAAACCAAATGTAACTGAACAGTTTTACCACACGTATAAAAACGGTGTTCTTACGGACATGGAAGTTCCTCTAAACCCCTGGTTTAACAACGTATTTGTTGTATTCAGGGATAGCCAGGAGAGATGCTGGTTTGCCAATTTCGGAAACGGTATAGCCATGTATGATCCGGCCGGAGACAGGTTCCGCTATTTCCGTCAGGACAATGGACTAAAAAGTGATTTCATCCTCGGATTCATGGAAGACCATGAGGGAAACATCTGGATGGGATCCCGTGGGAATGGGATGATCAAGTACAGCCGCAACAGCTTTGTCTCTTTCAGTTTTGAAAATTACATTGACGGTGATATTGTACGTGATATTTACCAGGACAGCGAAGGAAATCTCTGGTTTAGCCTTGCCGCGGCGGGACTGGTAAAATATGACGGGGCCACGTTCAGGGCTTTCAACAAGAGGGATTACCCGGGTATCCATAATGTAAGGGGTATGTGCGAGATACATCCCGGACTCTTCCTGCTGGCATCCATCAACGGACTGTTTCATTTTGATGGCCGCAACATTGAAAATGTCAATGAATTATACGGCCTCCCCTCCAATATGGCATTTTTAGATTTACTGCATGACGGGGATACGATCTGGCTCACAAGCGTGAATCTCGGACTGGCAAGGATCGTCAATGGAACTGCGGAAGTATTCAGTATACAGTCGGGACATCTGCAGAGCAATTTTTTAAATGGGGTCAATAAAGACAGCAAGGGAAATATCTGGTTTTGCTCGAATAACGGGGTGGGTAAATATAAGAATGGCCGGTTTGACTGGTACACCGTTGCCGAGGGACTAAACTACCCGATCACTCTGCAGATGACCGAAGATCACATCGGCAGGATCTGGATTGCCACATACATGGAAGGAATCAACATTTTCGATGGAGAGAATTTTACGTACCTGACAAAAGATGACGGCCTGAGTTCTGATAATATTTATTCCATTATAACAGACTCCCGGGGCCAGATCTGGGCAGGTACAGCCAATGGGGTAAGCAGGATACAACTCGACAGCACCGGGAATATCATAAACATCAAAAACTACGGAATCTACGATGGATTTACCGGGATTGAGAACAATGGCACCGCCATTTTTATAGATCGTGACGAGAACCTGTGGTTCGGCACGGTAAGGGGCGCAATGCGTTATGACCCGCACGAGACAAAACCAAACCTATCAGAACCACAGGTCCATATTACAAATGTAGGTTTATTTTTCAGGGATGTGGACTGGAGACAGGAGTCTTATTCAAAATTCCTTGACAGTGTTACGCCCTGGTACGACCTTCCTTCCAATCTTGTTTTCCCGCACGACAACAACCATTTTTACTTTGAATTTGAGGCCCTGAGTTACCAGGTTCCCGAAAAGGTCCGCTATCAGTGGAAACTTGAGGGACTTGACAAGGACTGGTCACCGGTTTCAGAAAAAACGGAAGCTGTATATGCCAATATCCCTCCCGGGGAATATATTTTTATGGTCCGGGGTATGAACAATGACGGCGTTTGGAATAAAACTCCCACGACCTTTTCCTTTGAAATTACTTCCCCCTGGTGGGGTACCTGGTATTTTTTCACTTTCCTTGCCCTTCTCGTTCTCAGTTCCGTTACACTGGCTTTTCGCTTCAGGATCAAGATGATCGAAGCCAAACGAAAAGAGCTGGAAAGGATTGTTAAGGAAAAAACAAGGGAAGTCAGGGCGCAAAACAGGCAGCTTGAGAACCAGAAAGAAGAGATCATAGTCCAGTCAAACCGTCTGCAGGCATCCTACAACAATCTTGAGAACCTTAGTGAGATAGGAAAAATCATCACTTCCCAACTTTCGGTTGAAAAAATTATTGATACCGTGTATGAGTCCATCAACAAACTTATGGATGCGACCGTATTTGGCATCGGCATCATAAATAATGAGAAAAATGTCATTGATTTCCCCGGAGTAAAGGAAAAGGGAGAAACCCTTGATTTCCTGAGTTTTTCACTTGATGATGAACTCAGGCTCTCAGCCTACTGCATAAAAACAGGTAAGGAAGTCTTCATCAATGATTTTGAACGGGAGTTTAATAAATACCTGCCTGCCAAAACCCCGGCAAGTGACAAAACGGGGAACTCCTCCTCCATCCTGTACCTGCCCCTGATCATGAATGAAGAAACAGTGGGGGTTATTACAGTGCAAAGTTTTCAGAAAAATGCCTATACTGAATACCACCTGAATATTCTTCGAAACCTGGCGGTTTACACAAAGATCGCACTCGAGAATGCATCCGCTTATAAAGACATCTCAAGACAGAAACAGAAGATCGAGGCAGTCAACAGGGAACTGGTCGATCTGAACATGGATAAAAACCACCTGATAGGCATCGTTGCACACGATCTTCGAAATCCGCTGACGAGCAGTATTGCCATTGCCGGCAACCTTAAATCAAATTCGGTAAAGCGTAAAAAAGATGAGGAGGAAAGCCTTAATTTCCTGGTCAATTCCCTGAACCGTATGAATAATATGATCTCCAAGATCCTGGATATCCGTATGATCGAGCAAAAGAAGGTCAATATGAAATGCGAGAAAACAGATATTGGAGAGATCGTTCAGAATGTTTACCAGAATATGCAGGAATTTGCACAGCATAAAAACATAAGTCTGAATCTGGACAATAGGAAAGCCTTTGGAGTGGTTGACCGGAATTACCTCACCCAGGTATTTGAGAACCTGCTTTCAAACGCCATCAAATTCTCCTCCAGGAATACCGATGTATGGATCAGAGTGAAAGAGGAAAACGGAGAGATCAGGATTAATTTCATCGATGAGGGACCCGGCATCAGGAAAGAGGAAATGAATAAACTATTCGGCAAATTCCAGAGGCTGAGTGCACGCCCGACCGCAGGTGAGGATTCCACGGGACTTGGTTTGTCCATTGTCAAAAAATATGTCGACGTTATGGGCGGGAAAGTCTGGTGCGAGAGTGAACCCGGCAAGGGCTCCAACTTCATCGTAGCCTTCCCGAAATCCTGATATAAGTACTAAAGCACCTCGATAAATACAGCCACGGCCAGCAGCAGGTCGGTGGCAAGGACCGTGATCACGTTGCTTCCCAGAGCAGGCACCAGCTTCCCTGTATCATTACCATGTCTGATGGCTGTTACTGCGGCCTTTACTCCAAGAGGTAATGGCAACAGGGCCAGGTAGATCCATGGAGAGGAGATGCCAATGATAGGCATAAGTACAATGATGGCAAAGGTGGCGAAAATACCGGACGTATATATATAGGAAGCTCCCTTCCATCCAAAACGGATCAGCAGGTGTCTGCGGCCTCCTGCTTTATCTGCCTCTACGTCCGGAAACTGGTTGATAAGCAAAAGCAGGGAGGTAAGTATTCCCGGAGGAATGGAGATCCAGATGACCTCTTTGGGAAACAAACCCTTAAGAGCCATTTCCGGGCTTGAAGTCATTGCGACATAGGTACCGAGAACGACCAGGGTTCCCAGTGCCAGTCCCGCAAATAGTTCACCAAGAATACGCTTGGACAGGAAGTTTGTATAGAACAATACTGAAAATGCACCTGTTGCAGCAAATACCAGAACGATCCAGTGAGATACGATCGCGAAATAAACACCAACCGCACCTGAGATCAACAGGGTCAGAATGCCCACTGTCCTGACACTTTCGGGACGTGTATTCCCGGAGGTGATCATACCGCTGCCTCCACTGAAAGGAGTCTTGTTTGTATTGAAATCAATCCTGGTCTTAAAATCCGAATATTCATTAAAGAGGTTTACCGAGATATGTGAAAGCAATACTCCCAGAACGAGCATGACGGCATGCAGCCAGTTAAATGACTGATCGCTTGCATGGGGATATTTGATAGAGAAGGCAAGGCCAATGACCACAAGAAAAACAGCAAGAATGAGAAATGGTGCACGGATCTGTGCCATCCAGACTTTTACGGAATTATTACTCATGATAGCAGAATATTCAAGGTTATTCAACTGTGTAAACATAAAAAAATATTCTCTAAGTTCAAGCCTTAGAATTGCATTTGTGTAACAAAATTTATTAACTTGCGTTTATAGTAAAAACCCACTATTATGGAAGCACATTCACATCAGGGCAATGCTACGGAATTGTTGAAAAAGAAATTTTCACAGAAGAAATACCATCTGCCCGTGATCGGTCATTTTGCCGATACAAGCGTCCAGTTCAAAAGCATTATTGAAGCTTCCAAGGCTACCGGGCTTCATCCTACGCTGATCTTTGAAGCCTGTGTCGGTAAGATCTTCAAGGCCAAGAATACCTACTGGGAATTTGTCAAGGGGAACCACTACATTAAATACAAAGCTTACTACATCAACGCCCAGGAGAGTTACACCAGGGTGGGTGGATTCAACGGATAAAAGAACTTTTACTCCAGGATCACACGGGCAAATAGCTGTTTAATCTCGCCGGTGCAAATATAATTAATATATGTGACATTCCGGGACCGGACTTACTTTCCGCCGGTGATCCCGGGCCAGTCATCTGTTCGGAAGGGTGAGGCCGGGAGGTTTTCCTTATTATACAGGTTTACATCATCCGGGTTATCTGCCCAGCCATAACGCACTGCAACCGGTTGCTTTACCTTATCGGAATAAACCCATACCCGGTTTCCGCTGATGTGGGCTTTAGCCCAGTGGAATACCCGGTCAGATCCGGCGATGGCAAATCCTTTCAGGTATCCGTAGCGATCCTTACATATCAGTCCGGACCCGTAATGCACAAAGGATATGATGGCATTGGGCCCGTCGATGGTTATTTCCTTGAAAACAGGACCCGAATGCACGATGTCTTTGCCGTAGGCAACTTTGAGGGCAGACAGGGCGAGCCGTTTCCCGACATCCTGTTTGTTTTTGGGATGAATATCATCCGTTTCTCCAATATCGATAGCCACAGCCATTCCTGTATTCGGGAGTGCCAATGCCATGGACTGGGCTTCACGCAATTCCGCCCAGGTGCTTTCACCGGGTTCCGATGGCGGCG
This sequence comes from Bacteroides sp., assembly GCA_030592145.1. Taxonomy (GTDB): domain Bacteria; phylum Bacteroidota; class Bacteroidia; order Bacteroidales; family SM23-62; genus SM23-62. The sequence goes on along the minus strand of JAUVKJ010000116.1, from coordinate 426 downwards.
TCATATAATTGGCAAGCTGGACGAAAAAGAAGGGCATGTCAGGTTGGTTCCACTGGTTTCTCCAGTCTTCTATCATCAGGGGAAATAGCCTGCGGTACTGGTAGGCCCTGCCGGCATTGGATTCTCCCTGGTACCAGATGGCTCCCTTGACAGGTAAATTCAGAAGCGGATGGATCATGCCGTTAAAAAGCAGGGTTGGATTGCTGTTGGGACCGGCGATCTCACCAATTCGGACTTTAAGGTTCGTGGGACTAATCCGGTACCTCCAGGTCCCGGCAAGTGGTAGTATATCATCCCCCGATACAATCTGCATCTGTTCCGGGGAGCCAAAAATTCCCCCGTCCCCACCCGTATCCTCCACCCGGATGGCGATCACATTCCTTCCCTCCCTGAGGTATGCTTTTGGGACCGGGTATGCCCTGACCT
>JAUVKJ010000196.1 GCA_030592145.1 Bacteroides sp. | reverse complement strand
AGATGTGCGGAAGCCCTCTGCATGGATTACCACCGGCAGAACAAGGTGAATGTCAAGATCGCCAGGTTCTTTAATACCTATGGTCCCAGAATGCATCCCAACGACGGACGGGTGGTTTCGAATTTCATCGTTCAGGCCCTTCAGAACAGGGAGCTGACCATTTACGGCGACGGCACGCAGACACGAAGTTTTCAATATGTGGACGACCTGCTGGAAGGAATAATTCGCATGATGAACACAGAGAATAATGTTACCGGCCCCGTGAACATCGGGAACCCGGATGAATTCACCATACGTGAACTCGCCGATATGGTCATACAGCTGACCGGAAGCAGCTCAAAGATCGTTCACCTGCCCCTGCCCCAGGATGACCCGGCCCATCGTAAGCCGGACATTTCCCTGGCACAGAATATTTTAAACGGATGGAAACCCGATATCCCCCTCGAAAAGGGATTGGTTAAAACCATTGATTACTTCAAAAAAGAACTGAACACATGAAAGGAATTATACTGGCCGGTGGCTCCGGCACGCGTCTGTACCCCCTGACAAAAACCATTTCCAAGCAAATCATCCCGGTGTATGACAAACCTATGATCTATTATCCACTGTCCGTACTTATGCTGGCCGGAATCAGGGAGATCCTGATCATCTCCACACCACAGGACATCCATCTCTACAAAGACTTGCTGGAAGATGGCAAACAGCTCGGATTAACCATTGCTTACGAGGTTCAGCCTTCACCGGACGGTCTTGCCCAGGCTTTTATAATCGGGGAAAAATTTGTCGGAAATGACCACGTATGCCTGATCCTTGGTGACAATATATTCTACGGCCATGGTTTTGGAAAAGTTCTTCTTGAAACATCCTCCATTGAAGACGGGGCCGTGGTATTCGGTTATTACGTGACCGACCCGGAAAGGTATGGTGTCGTGGAATTTGATTCCAGAGGCAAAGTCCTGAGTATCGAGGAAAAACCAAAGCACCCGAAAAGCAATTATGCAGTCACGGGACTCTACTTTTACAGCAATGATGTGATCGAAAAGGCCAAATCCCTGAAACCGTCCGCACGCGGGGAACTGGAAATTACCGACCTGAACCGGCTCTATCTTGAAGAGCGAAGGTTGCAGGTCAGGATCCTGGGGCGCGGAATGGCCTGGCTTGATACAGGAACCCACGAAAGCCTTCTTCAGGCCTCCAACTATATATATACCATTGAAGAGCGGCAGGGACTGAAAGTATCATGCATAGAAGAAATCGCATTTAAAAAGGGATACATCGATAAGGCCCGGTTGATCGAGCTCGCCAGGCCACTTCTGAAAAACCAGTACGGGCAATATCTCAAGAACATCGCGGAGGAAAAAATCTTTACATTAGATACCTGAACAGGAGAATATGGAAGTTACAGAAACCGGAATAAGGGATCTGAAGATCATAAGGCCCGGGGTCTTCGAAGATGAGAGGGGGTATTTCTTTGAATCTTACAACGAAGGTATTTTTAAGGATCATGGCATTGATTTTACTTTTGTACAGGATAACCAGTCCAGGTCCGGATTCGGAGTGATCCGTGCATTGCATTACCAGCTGGAGCCTAAGGTCCAGACCAAACTGGTAAGGGTGCTCGATGGCAAAATCTGGGATGTGGCCGTCGACCTCCGGGAAAATTCACCAACATTCCTGGAATGGCGGGGAGTTGAATTGTCTTCTGACAATTACCTGCAGTTCCTGATCCCGAAAGGATTCGCTCACGGATTTTCCGTTCTGAGCAAAACCGCCGTCATCCTCTACAAATGTGATGAACTATATGCCCCTGACCATGAGGCGGGCATCCGTTACGATGATCCGGAGGTCGGGGTGGATTGGAAAATAAGGCCGGAGGACAGAATACTATCTCAAAGAGACCTGCACATGCCCCCTTTCAAAGAGGCAAAAATGAATTTTAAATTCTTATGATATCCATTCTTGTCACCGGCGCAAAAGGCCAGCTGGGCAGCGAGTTTAAAAAAAAATCCGCAGATTTTCCCGGGATGTTGTTTCATTTCACTGATATCGAAGAACTTGATATTACCGACACCGGGGCCGTAAATGATTTTCTCGACAAAAACCAGGTTCAATACCTTGTGAATTGTGCGGCATATACGGCTGTGGATAAGGCGGAGGATGAACCCGATCCGGCTATGCAGCTGAACGCCGTCGCTGTTAAGATCCTTGCCGTGGAATCTGCCCGCCGGGATATTCAGTTAATCCACATTTCAACGGATTATGTTTTTGACGGTGAAAAGAACCATCCCTACCTTGAGGATGACCAGGTAAATCCCCGTACCGTATACGGGCACAGCAAACTGGCGGGAGAAAAGGCCGTTCATCAGACCGGGAATGGAATCATTATCAGAACCTCCTGGTTATTTTCCGTATTCGGGCATAATTTTGTAAAAACCATCCTTCGTCTCAGCCAGGAAAAAGACCGGCTTAATGTGGTTTTTGACCAGACCGGCAGTCCCACGAATGCAAAAGACCTGGCCGCCGCCATACTTGAAATGATCAGGAGGGATCATGGGGAAGGGAAAAAACCGAGGTACGATGTATACCATTATTCGAACTCGGGAATGTGCAGCTGGTATGAGTTTGCAGAATCAATCGTGAAACTGTCAGGGTCCGGCTGTACAGTTGAACCGGTCGAATCTGTAGATTTCCCGACAAGGGCTGCCCGGCCACGCTATAGTGTGTTTGACAAGGGAAAGTGGCAGGGCGATTACCCCGTCAGCATTCCACACTGGAAGGACAGCCTGAAGGATTGTCTCAAGGAACTAACGAACAAGTAACCTATAATCATGGCGAACAAGGAATTACTACAGGAAGTAAAAGACAAGGCCCGGACCTGGCTTGACAGCGATATTGACCGGGAGACCCGGGATCAAATCCTGGACATGATGGAAAACGATCCCGATGAACTGATCGAATCGTTCTACCGGAGCCTTGAATTTGGAACCGGTGGACTCCGGGGGATCATGGGAGCCGGAACCAACCGCATAAACATCTATACCGTTGGAATGGCCACCCAGGGCCTGTGTAATTACCTGAAATCCTGTTTTTCAGGGCTTGATGAAATAAAAGTTGTCATTGCCCATGATTGCCGGAACAACAGCCGCATGTTCACGGAAACCTGTGCCGGAATATTTGCCGCCAACGGGATCCGGGCATACATCTTTGAAGATCTGCGTCCAACACCTGAACTGTCCTTCGCCCTGCGCCACTTCGAATGCCAGTCCGGCGTGATCATTACCGCCTCCCATAATCCCAAAGAATACAACGGCTATAAGGTCTACTGGGATGACGGGGGACAAATCGTTGCCCCGCATGATAAGAACATCATCGCGGAAGTAAAAAATATCTCATCCATCAATGAGATCAGGTTCGATGGTGATCCGGACCTGATAGATACCATTCCTGCCGTCTTCGATGACCTCTATGTTGACAGGCTCACCGAATTATCCCTCTCACCGGAAGCCATTTTAAAAAACCATGACCTGAAAATCGTGTATACTCCGATCCATGGAACGGGGGTGCGCCTGGTTCCCATGGCATTGGCGAAATTCGGTTTTACACAGGTATATAACGTACCTGAACAGGATGAAGTGAACGGAGATTTTCCCACGGTGATTTCTCCGAACCCGGAAGAATCCGCCGCAATGGCCATGGCTCTCGAAAAAGCCGAAAATGTTGGGGCTGACCTGGTCATGGCAACGGACCCGGATGTAGACCGGGTAGGCATTGCCGTCCGGGATCAGGATGGGAAACTTATTCTGCTTAACGGAAACCAGACCGGGGCCCTGCTGTACTACTACCTGCTGCGAAAATGGTCGGAAAACGGCAAGCTAACCGGGAACCAGTACGTTGCCAAAACCATAGTCACAACTGAGTTGCTGACCGGCATTGCCCGGAAATACGGGGTAGAGATCTTTGATGTGCTGACCGGTTTCAAATTCATTGCTGAGATCATACGGAGGGAAGAAGGCAAAATGGAGTTTATTGTCGGATCGGAAGAGAGTTACGGCTACCTGGCCGGGGATTTTATTCGTGACAAGGATGCTGTGATGTCCTGCGCCCTTATTGCTGAGACCGCAGCCTGGGCCCGGGAAGAAGGAAAATCACTGTATGAATTATTGCTCGACATCTACATGGAATTCGGATTTTACCTTGAACAACTGACCTCCATATATAAAACCGGCAAGGAAGGCGCCGGGATCATTGCCAGGATGATGGAAGATTTCCGGAACTCCCCCCCCGACGAACTGGCAGGGTCAAAGGTAATCCTGGTTAACGATTATCTCGAAAGCAGCAGCATGGACAGGCTGACCG
>JAUVKJ010000258.1 GCA_030592145.1 Bacteroides sp. | reverse complement strand
GTATAGTTTTCCATTGATCTCGATGGGGGCAAAAACGGATGGGATGGTCATACTGGCCCGCATGCAGGCAGGGAGATAACCTTCACGAAATACCTTCTCCTGCCCGGTTTCAACGTTTGCCGCAATACATAAAAAAGGGATCTGGAATTTATTGAAATCCCGGATGTTATTAATGTGGGCACACAGTTCGGAAAACTCATTTCCAATGTTTTGCCCTGTGACTACCCCTGCAGGCAGTTTAACTTTTTTTTCCCGGAGGGGAAACGATACAAAGAAGCGGTCATAGTCCGGTTTTTCCTCGATGGAGAGATCTCTTCTGGATATTTCGTCAGAGAGCAGTCTCTCCCAATCGCGGGTTAATACAATGTTATGAAGGGAATCAGCATCGTAACCAATGGCATACAGGCCGCTGACAATACTCCCCATGCTTGTTCCACCGATGTAATCGATTTTCAAACCTGCTTCTTCAAGGACTTTCAGCACGCCGACATGGGCGAAACCCTTGGCGCCACCACCGCTGAGTCCGAGTCCCACTTTCGGCCTTCCAGGTGTTTCCTGCTGTGCGTCAACCGGAATTACTGTACCGGCAAGCATGAATAATATTGTCAGATATGTAATGGCCTTTTTCATTAAATCCGGATGCCGATCACAAGGATGTCGTCGACCTGTTCATAGATCTCGCCGTCTGCTCCCTGCGGCGCCTTCCAGGCTTCAATTTCATCGTCGAGGATCTTACGAAGTTCTTCCATGGACTTATACCTGTTTTCGATTAAAAGGTTTTTAAATGCCTTGTATTTGAATTTTTTTCCTGCGGGTCCGCCGAACTGGTCGGCATAACCGTCCGAGAACAGGTAGAAAGTATCCCCCTTGTTCAGCTGTATGACATGGTTCGAGAATTTATCCGATACGATATGGTAAGCGATGGGCATCCGGTCTGCCTTGGTTTCGTCCAGCTCATCTTCACGGATCATGTACAAGGAGTTGTAAGCCCCCGCAAATTCCATAGTCATTTTGTCCAGGTCGATCACCACAAGGGACATGTCCATGCCATCTCTTGCCTCCCCTTCCTTCCCGGTCTGTTTCATAGATGAAATGACATTGTCACGCAGGTCATTCAGGATCCTGTCTGCCTCAAGGGTATTGTTCTCCAGGATGATCTTATTCAGGAAACTAATTCCCAGCATGCTCATAAATGCACCGGGAACTCCATGGCCGGTACAATCGACCGCGGTAATAATGATCTTATTGCCGTTCTCGGCCAGCCAGTAGAAATCACCGCTGACGATATCCTTGGGTTTAAACAGGATAAAGTAGCCCTCGATCTGTCTGGCGATCCGATCGGTCTGAGGCAGGATGGCACGCTGAATTCTCTCCGCATAGTAAATGCTGTCGGTTATCTCCTTCTTCTGTGCTGCCAGTTCAACATTCTGTTTCCTGATCTCTGCGGTCCGTTCACGGACGATGGCTTCCAGCCTTTCATTTTTCTTTCTCAGCCGCCTTTGTCCGAGCCGCACCGAAACAAAAACAAGCAGTACCAGGAGTATGGAGTAGCAGATGTAGGCAAGGATGGTACGCGTCCATGGTGGACGGATGAGAAACCGGTAGCCTGTAATTTCACTAATATCCCCGAAAATGTTTTTTATGCGCAGAAGAAATTCGTATTCTCCCTCATACAGGTTAGTATAGCTGGCTACCCTGCGGTCAGACCAGTTGCTCCATCCGGACTTGCCTCCCTTAAGCATCCAGGAAAACTCGTTCTTGCTCTCCTTATCATAAAAGGGAGAAGTGAAATAAAAGGTAAGGTCATTATGGGAATGATCCAGCACGGGGACAGCATCCTCAGGCTGGCCAAAAAGCACTCCGGGATCATCGGGGGAATAGTCTTCAGGCCATTGATGGGCTCCGTTAAAGATCAGGGAATCTCCCGAAGCGACCACGCACCGGATGGCCGCATAAAAATCTCCGGTGGACTTCTCCATATATTGCAGGTTAAACCTTGCCAGGCCTTCGTTGGCAGCAAACCATACGGTGTTCTCGTCGTCCGGGTAGATAAAGTTAACCTCGCCAATGTCGATCCCCCTGAATGGTTTTTCGATTATTTTTGTGGGTGACTCATGGTTGATAAGAGTGATCTCATTATCGATCACGGCCCAGGTCTTGTTACAGGCATCAACCAGAAAACTGAGCGGCATCAGGATGCTGTGTCCGAACAGATCCCTGCCTTCGAAATAGCCGCGGCTGTATTCCGGGATATCTTTGAGAGAATCAGGCAGGGCTTCACGGATCAGTTGTTCGTCGATAAAATGCATGAGTCCGCCGCGGGTACCGAAAACAATACTGTCACGGTGGGCCATGGGGAGTACCCAATCCTCGGTTAGTCCGTCCGAAATTCCAAAATACCTGGTGGTTTCATGTGTCAGATCGGGACTGATCAGGATTTTCAGGGTCCCCTGCAGGCTGGTTCCCAGCCATATTTCGGCAGCCTCGTATTCGTATAATCCGGAATGGTTTTGAGCGATGGATTTTATATTTTCCCTTATATCGCTGAATTTCTTTACCTGTTTCCAGTTTTGAACAGCGCTGAATGCTGCCACACCCCCGGACCCTCCCACCAGCAGAAGTTTTTCCTTTTCAATGTAATGCAGGGCAAAGGCATTCATGCCGGAAATTTTACGAGGAGATGCATTCCTGATAACATACAGACCGTTGTTGGTGCCCACGAGGAGAGCCCCACTGATGGATATTAGGCTCCACACCTGGTCCCGGATCCCTGCATAGGGCCGGAACCCGAGCGAGCGGTTCAGGGCTTTTGTTTTGTCTTCGGCAAACAGGCCGGATGTGGTTCCGGCAAACAGCCGTCCCCCATGCCTCACAAGGGCATGAACGCTACCCTCCAGTCCGGCATTCTCATGGTAGAAAGAGACTGGTGAGGAATAGTCGATCTTGCTGATCCCGTTATCCAGGGCACACCAGATATTTTTCTGTGCATCCTGGCAGAGGTCCTTGACACCGTCAACCTGCAGGCCGGAATGTTTGTTGATAACGGCCTTGATGTGGCCCTTACGGTTGCAGATGATCACTCCTTCGTGAAGGGTGCGGAGGGCGATGTTTCCGTCCGCGAGGGCTATTCCCCCGAAGATGCCCGCCCGGATGAGAAAAGGATCGTTTCCGGTTGGCATATGTTTTATTCCCCGTAAGGGATCCAACAGGTAAAATCCCTTTTCGGTTGTGGCAATCAGGATACTGCCCTGCTCATCAGGGGGGAACATCCCGAAAACCCCCAGGTCTGCAAATACGGATCCGCCGTTAACCGGCACGAAAGCATCTCCTTTCAATACTTTTAGTCCACCGCTGCGCTCACGCACATAAAGCTCTGAGCCGACCAGGAAGGAGGTATGAAAGGATGTTTCGGGGTAGATGGCCCGGAGGCTGTCACCCCTGTAGATAAATATGCATTCTTCTGCCTGGAA
>JAUVKJ010000138.1 GCA_030592145.1 Bacteroides sp. | reverse complement strand
CGGTATCCACCAGGATACGTCCGCAGTACTCACAAACGATGACCTTTTTCCTGGACCCGATATCCAGCTGACGCTGGGGAGGGATTTTGTTGAAACATCCGCCGCATGCATTTCTCTCTACAGGTACAACGGCGAGGCCGTTCCTTGCATTATCCCGGATCTTCTCATAGGCCATGAACAGCCGGGGTTCGATCAGGCTTTCAATTTTAACACGCTTTTTGGAAAGGACTTCCTCCTCTTTCTTCGTGTCTGCGATAATCTCATCCAGCTCTGATTTTTTGGTCTGAAGATCGCCCTGCCTTTCATCCAGTACAGTTTTTGATTCAGTGATAAGTACTTCCTTTTCGGTTACCTGCACGCTGAATTCCTTTTTTCTTTTTTCCGCCAGCTCAATCTCCAGGGTCTGGAATTCAATCTCCTTTGAAATGGAATCAAATTCCCGGTTGTTCCGGACGTTTTTCTGCTGCTCTTCATACTTCTTGATAAGACTCTGTGAATCGGTGATTTCATTGTTCTTTTTGGAAATGGTTTCCTGCAATGAACTCATCTCGTTCTCAATATTCCCAACCCGGGTCTCCAGTCCCGCGATCTCATCTTCCAGGTCCTGTACTTCAAGAGGCAGCTCACCTCGCAGTATCCTGATCTTGTCGATTTCCGAATCTACCTGCTGTAATTCGTATAATGCTTTGAGTTTCTCCTCTACAGACATTTCGGCGACTCCGCCCTTCTTTGCCTTTTCTGCCATGTTTAATAATAATTTACTGGGTTCGTATTCACCTCCGTCAAATGAAGTGCAAATTTAGGGAATTTTTTGATAAGTAAATCATAAAATATTTCAGTGGCAAACTGTTCACTTTCATAGTGTCCGATGTCTGCCATCAGGATCTTCCCGTCCGCATCAAAAAAAGTATGGTATTTGATGTCTCCCGTGAGAAATGCATCGGCACCGGAAGCGATGGCCTTAGGCAGAAGAAAGCTGCCGCTTCCCCCGCAAAGGGCCACCTTTTTAACCTTTTTACCCGAAAACCTCGTGTGACGGATCACGGGCACGCCGAACTTTTCTTTCAGCAGGCCAAGGAAATCCGTTTCGCTGAGTGATTTCTCCAGCTCCCCGACCATTCCCATTCCGGCCCTGTCATAAACATTGTCCAGGGGATATATATCGTAAGCCACCTCCTCGTAAGGATGTGCTTCGTTCAGGGCCCCCAGGATCCGCCCTTCCCTTTCTTTTGGAAAAATTGTCTCGACCCGCAACTCGGGTTCCGTATGCATCTGCCCTTTTTTACCGATAAATGGACTTGACTTATCCGAACCACGAAAGGTCCCCTCCCCGGAGGCGTTGAAACTGCACATATCATACTCACCTATATGGCCGGCCCCGGCTTCAAAAATCTTTTCACGCACCGCGGCTGCATGCTCCGTGGGCACGAAAAAAACCAGTTTTCGAAGCTTCCCCTTCACGGGCGACAGGATATGGGGTTTCATGAGTTCCAGCCTGTCGGCGATTCTGAAATTTACTCCCAGGTGAACGGCATCAAGGTTGGTATGGGCGGAGTAGACAGACAGCCCCTTTCGTATGGCCTCCATAATGATCCTCTCCGCCGGGCATGAACCCATCAGCTTTTTTATTCCGTCAAAAATCACCGGGTGATGTGATATGATCAGGTTGGCTTTGCGACGTACGGCCTCCCGTAACACCTCTTCCGTTACATCGATGCAAAGCAGGGCAGCGTTTACCTCCTGTTCAGGGTCACCTACCTGGAACCCTGCATTATCATAAGGTTCCTGGTATGAAAGCGGGGCAAAAGATTCGATACAGGATGTGATCTCCTTTACTTTCATGTTTCAATGATCCATTTCATCCTTGATCTCCACCAGCATCTTCCGGATGTTATGCAGTGACTGGATGATATCCAGGTTATGGATGGCATCGTCCTTATTTTCGCTCATCTTTTTCTGCGCCCCCTTAAGGGTCATACCCCGCTCCTTGACCAGGTGGTAAATGATGTGAAAATTGTCGATGTCTTCGCGCGTAAAAAGCCGGTTCCCCTTTTTGTTCTTCTTCGGTTTTATAATATCAAACTCCTTTTCCCAGAACCGGATCAGCGAGGTATTCACATTGAACATCCGTGCCACTTCGCCGATGCTGTAAAATAGTTTTTCGATCTTGGGTTCTTTGTAAGGCATGGGTGCGGATATATTTTATCTAAAATAGGTAAATTGAATTTAAATCACAATATGTTTATTTCCTCCCCAGGCAATAAAGGTATCCGTTCCTCGAAGCGATGTATATCCTCTTGTCGTGAACGATCGGAGTGGACTCAAAGGCAGGTCCCAGTTTGTCGAGGAGGATAAAATTCCATTCCGGGTCAAATTTATACAGGCGTATTCCGTGATACCCGGCCACGATAAGTTTGTCTCCCGCGAATATGGGCGTGGATATGGACGGTCCTACATATTTTTCATATACCCCTTTCGGGGGATGGTACATGGTTTTTCCATCGGGACCAGCAACCATCCGGCTTGAATCCACATGCGTATGTTCAACTACCCTCAGATAACCATCGATCCCGACAAATGCAGCAAGCTGCCTTCCACTGCCGGGGGAATAGGCATCTGTCATCCCGATGCTGCCGATGATCCCCCCTTCCCAGCCTGAAAAACTGCTGTCGGCCACGGGATGGTACCATACCACTGCATCTTCCGGTGATTTCGACGGATCCAGTTTCATTGCCCCTCCGGGTCCTTCGATGTACTGCTTTTCAACGGATACCATAATGCAGCCGTCAGCGGTTACAACCGCAGATCCATCCATGTCGGATCCGGTATAAAAATCCCAGTCCAGTTCCCGGGTTTCCAGGTTGTATCCCCAGACATGTCCGGACCCGGAAGCTACATAAATACGGTTGTCAAGCAGGCTGGGAGATGATTCAGTCACCACGTTGTAACGGTGTGCGGATACATCTGCGGGATTATAGAGTTTCCGTTCCTGGAAAATCTCAGGCTGAAGCATGCCGTCCTTCATGCGGGCCCTGGATGGATCCGGACTGAAAACCGTAAACAGCGAGTTTTCCAGTCCCACGTAAGCCGTATCCCCCAGGATCAGTGCCGATCCGTCCACATCCCTGCTGTAACTGTCCGTCCACTTCACATCCAGCCTCCAGAGCTCCTCCCCGCTTGCATACGAAATGGCCCTGTAACTTGGAATGTGTTTTGTATCCAGGTAGTTTCCCAGGCCCAACCGGCTACCCTGCAGTATGACCAGGCGCTCTTCGGGTTTTTCAGAACCTTGATTTCGCCAGATGCTGCCCGTGCCCTTTACCACATCATCGAAGGCATATTCCCATACCAGTTCACCGTTCGAAGCTCGGATCTTTTTCAAACGGTGATCGTATGCTCCCTGTATCAGGAACAGTTCCCCGTTCTCTTCAACCAGCAGGGGCTGCCCTGTCCATCCGGCCCCGGCCCAGGTCCTGGAGCCAAGCTTGCGGGAGATCACCGTTTCTCCCTTGCCAAGGTAATGTTTCCAGATCACCTCAAGTGTATCCGGAGCCTTGTTCCCGTAATAATTACGCTGCTTATTCCCCAGGAAGGTGCCGATAATGACCCTCTGGTTCAGTCCGGTTTCCGGAATGAGGTTCAGTCCGGTGTCCGGAATGAGGTTCAGTCCGGTGTCAAATTCGGGTTCCGGCCTGTTTGTACTGTCTGCCAGTCTCTCCAGCGTAATTATTCCATTATCATCGATCACCAGAGGGTTCTCAGGGAAATCCGCCCGGGTCAGTTCCCTGAGCTTCGCAATGGCACGCTTCTGCGGATCGTGTTTTACCCCGCCCTGTCCGGGCTGGTATACCGGTATGATCTCCCCCCTTAAGAAACGGCCGTCAGGCGCCACCTGAATCTTAAGGATGGGAGCTATGCCATTGGGTCCCCGAAGGTTGAACCTCCGGTAGGTGCAGAAATTCCCAAGGCTGTAAATGATAAACCTGTACCTGTATACCTCGGCTGCACGGGTAACATGAGGCCCGTGGCCGAAGACAATATCGGCGCCCGCATCGATGACCCTATGCGCAAATTCATATACATTTCCCCGGTCATAGCCCAGGTATTCTTCCGAACTCCGGGTGACGTGCTGGTGATCCGCTCCCTCGGCCCCGCCGTGGAAGGAAACCATCAGTATGTCACAATCTGTCCTTAACTGCTTTACCATGGCAGCAGCCTGATTCAAATCCTTGATGCTGTAACAGCCCCGGTTGGGAGCAAAGGCGATCAGCCCGTAACGAACCTCATCCCTGACCACGACCGTACTTGGCGTGGAAAAGGAACCTGCATATGCCAGGCCATGGGTCTCAAGCACCCGCTCGGTTTCTTTCCCTCCTTCAGGGCCAAAATCGTTTGAATGGTTGTTGGCAATGCTGAGCATGTCAAATCCTGCATCCACAAGGCAGTTCACATAATGTGCCGGCATCCTGAATACAAAGCATTTCGTGGTGTCCCTGCATTCCTTCGGTGTACCTGCTTCTCCCGGAAATGTTCCTTCCAGGTTCCCGAATGTGATGTCGGCATCCTGAAGGCTGGAACAGACATCCTTCATAAGGGGCCGGCAGTCATTCCCGGGAGGGAGGTAAATGCGTGAAGGGTAATCGGTTCCCATCATGATATCACCCACCCCGATAATGGTAAGGGTATCCTTTTGTGAGAAAACAGTATTCACGAGGAAAAGAGTGCCGAAAAATAATACAAATAAGGATCTCATGTCAGATCATCCGGGATTCGTTCGGGGATATGTTTAATTCATCAGCCTTTAATCAAAGCTCTGGCCGGGACGCATGGATAATACGATCATCCGGTCAAATTCCTCGGCAGTAAGATCCTCGAAATAATAGTTGACCGGGTTGATCTTCTTACCGTTCAGGTGTACTTCATAATGCAGATGAGGAGCCGTGGAAAGTCCTGTGCTGCCAACAAAGGCAATGACATCGCCCCTCTTTACCTTCTTGCCCACCCGGGCATTGTTGAAATCTATCAGGTGTGCATACAGGGTCTTGTAACCATATCCATGGTTGATCACTATGACATTCCCATAACCGCGCCGGGATTTCTGTATCCTTTCAATGCTGCCATCTGCCGTTGCATATACCTCGGTGCCTGTCGGGGCTGTGAAATCCATCCCGTAACGAAATTTCCTGATCTTGTAGATTGGGTGGATCCGGAATCCCCAGCCTGAAGCCGTACGGGTAAGGTCTTTGTTGGCAATGGGTTGAATGGCCGGCAGGGAGGATAACTGGTCTTCCCGGCTTTTGGCCAGTTCGATCACCTCATCATACGACTTGCTCTGTATGTAAACCGCCTTGGTCATGAGATCCAGGCGTTTTGCGGTCTCTATGACCAGATCTGAATTTTCGTAGCCTTCAAGGTATTCGTACCGGTTCACTCCCCCGAAACCTGCGTCCCTTACGGATGAAGGTATGGGATCGGTATTAAAGATGGTGCGGTAAATATTGTCATCCCGCTTTTCAATGTCCTCCAGGACTATTTCAAGATTGTCTATCTTCTGGTTCAGAATATCAT
>JAUVKJ010000074.1 GCA_030592145.1 Bacteroides sp. | reverse complement strand
GCGACCTTGTCGATACGGTCATACTTAACGGCGAGGTGGAATTTAGAACAGATTTAGTTGATTTGGGATCAGATGAGAAATGAGCCGCCTTTGAAATCTCTGATTTTGCAGCGGCGAATTCTGCATCTGATTCCTATATATCATTACTATCAAGATCTGTTCTGAATTCCACCTCGCCGTTAAGTATGACCGTATCGACCAGGTCGCTGCCATAGGCATACGGTAGGTAGTCCACCCCGGGAACCTCCCGGGTAATGATCACATTGGCCTTTTTGCCCCGGCAGATGCTCCCGTGGGTTTCCTGTAATCCCATGGCATACGCTGTGTTCAGGGTTACGGCATGCAGGACTTCGACAGGCAGCATGCGCATTTGTATGCATCCAAGTGACATGACCAGCTTCATATTTCCCGATGGCGAACTCCCAGGGTTGAAATCAGATGCCAGGGCCACCGGCAGTCCGGCTTCGATCATCTTCCTGGCAGGAGCATACTTCAGTCCCAGAAAAAACGAGGCCCCGGGCAGCAGGGTGGGCATGGTCCCGGAATCGAGCAGGCATTGAATTTCCTCCTCCCCGGTGAATTCAAGGTGATCGACCGAAAGGGCTCCGTATTTAACACCCGCCTGTATCCCCCCTGAAAAATCGAGTTCATTGGCATGGATCTTCGGCCTCATACCATGGCTGATGCCTGCTTCCAGTATCCGTTCTGTCTGGGGTACCGTAAAGAATCCCCGGTCACAGAACACATCGATAAAATCCGCCAGTCCCGCTTCGGAAACGGCCGGGATCATCTCCTTCACCACGACGTCAACATAGCGGTCAGGGTCTTCCCGGTATTCCACCGGGAAAGAATGGGCCCCGAGAAAAGTGGCTTTGACATCCAGCGGAGTGGTTTCCCTGAGCCGCCGGATGACACGCAGCATTTTCAGTTCCGCTTCCGTCCCGAGCCCGTACCCGCTTTTAATTTCAACGGCTCCGGTACCCAGTTTCAGGATCTCCCGGATGCGGGCGAGAGACTGTTCATATAACTCATCTTCCGGGGTTTCACGCAGCAGGGCTGCAGAGTTAATAATCCCACCACCCCGTTTTGCGATCTCTTCGTAGGAGAGTCCCATTATTTTATCGGTATACTCCTGCTCCCTGCTCCCCGCGTACACCAGGTGGGTGTGGGAATCGCAAAAGGCCGGCAGGACCAGTTTCCCTTCGGCGGAGATCTCCTGCAGACCCGGCTCCGTTTCCCGGATCTCCGCCAGTCTCCCATCCTGCATGCTTCCGAAATCCACGACCTTTCCGCCGGAAAGATATAGCCAGGCATTATCCACCGCGGACAAGCGGCTCATCTTATCTCCTGCCACAAAAGGCAGCGGATCACTCTCGGTGAGCAACAGGGATTTGATATATGTAATCAGCAAACCCATCTCCTGTTATTTTAACCAGCAGCGAAATTAATAAATGTAATGCGACTTCCGGTATGTTATAAAAAAGCTGCCGGGTCCTATCCAAGGAACCGGAACACGTATGCCACCAGTACCCCGAGGTAGTTTCCCATGGCATAGCCGACAATCCCTATGATCAGCCCGGGCAGTATGATATCCCGGTTTTTCAGGGCTGAAGCCACAACCGGTACGAAGGGGGGCGACATGGAAAGGGCCACCGAAATGATCAGGAAATTATCCACATCCACTTTGAATATCCAGGATAACACCCCATGTAATAACAGGGAACCGAGCACGGCCAGCACGATCCACATCAGCAGGGGCCATGATTCGAAGGTAAACAGGCTGAAATCTGCCATGGATGCCACCACCAGGCAGAACACCAGGATCAGGTAAATGCCGGCCTGGAATGTTTTTTCTATTTTATTGACCCGGGGAACAAAGGATAAACCTATGCCGATGGAGGTTATGGTCAGGATCACGAATGTCATCTGGATGGATTCCGGCAACAAGAGGCTGCTCCCCCCTGCCATGGCAAAAATGATTACAGATAAAAGCATTGCCAGGAGAAGGGGACCCAGGATCCGTCGGCTGAAAATTCCCGTGTACGATTCGAATTGTTCGAAGTGAGTCCTCTGCTTCCCGCCTGCTTCTTCCCTGTCGCCCGACCTGTACGGCCGCATAAACAGGAGGAATGTCCGCTGGGCAATGGTCAGCAGGAACAGCAGGGTAATGGCTCCCACGGCAAGGTCGTAGATATGGGTCAGCAGGAAGGTCTCCGGATCCACATCAAGGGCCATCTTGATCGAAGCCAGGTTAGGTGTTCCACCGGAATACACCCCGATCAGCAGGCCGGACACTTTCCATGCCTCGGGTATATTTTTCCCGAATGCATAAAATCCCACGGAAACCATGATCACCACGGAAACGAGTCCCAGGATAAGCGATAAAAAAGTCTTTCCCGCTATCCTGATCCAGGCTTTCACGTTCAATGAGAATAATAACAAAGGTAAGGCCAGCGGAACCACGATGGTATTCATGTTGTCCTGGGTCTTTGCGAAGCCTTCGGGGAAAATACCGATGTTCCCGATCAGCAGTCCCACTCCATAACAAATGACCACGGGACCGATCTTGTTGACAATGTGAAATTTTTTATCCAGGTAAAGTACCAGCGCGGGAAACAGGAAGTAAAAGAGCACGATTAATACGGTCACCATGAAAGGTTCGGTATTGGTTAGCTATGTAAATGTAGGAAACCCGGGCAATAAGTCAATCGCATTCATCAAAACTCTTGCTATACTGCTCTATGGCCTTCATGCTCATGGCCATACTGGAAAACCCGCCGTCGTGGAAAAGATTCTGCATGGTGACCTTCCGGGTGAGGTCGGAGAACAGGGTCACACAATAATCCGCGCAATCTTCGGCCGTTGCATTTCCCAGGGGCGACATCCGCTCCGTGAAATCGATCAGGGTCCCGATCCCCTTCACCCCGCTTCCGGCGGTGGTCATTGTGGGCGACTGCGATATGGTATTTACCCGGATCTTTTTGTCGCGCCCGTAAATATACCCGAAGCTCCGGACGATGGATTCAAGCAGGGATTTTGCGTCGGCCATATCGTTGTATCCGGCCAGGGTACGCTGTGCCGCCACATACGACAGGGCAACGACCGAACCCCATTCGGAGATCGCGTCATGCTTGCGTGCAAGCTGTAATAACTTGTGGAAAGACAGGGCTGAAATATCAAGGGTCTTCAGGAAGTAATCATAGTTCAGGTTATCGTATGGAAGCCCCTTGCGCACATTCGGAGACATCCCGATCGAATGCAGGATAAAATCGACCTTGCCTCCCAAAACCTCCATCGACCTGAGTATGATGTTCTCCATATCCTTCAGGTTGGTGGCATCGCCCTCGATTATCTTCGATCCGGTTTTTTCAGCCAGTTCGTTCAGGCTGCCCAGTCTCAGGGCAACACGGGTATTCGTGAGTGTGAATTTCGCACCCTCCTCATGTGTTTTTTCCGCCACCTTCCAGGCGATGGATAGTTCGTTCAGTGCGCCGAAGATGATCCCTCTTTTACCTTTTAATAAACCGTAGGCCATGATGTTCAGTTCTTAAACAGGGTTAGTTCATAAGCTCCCGGGCATTGGATATGGCGGCCTCGGTAAGCTCCTCTCCGCTGAGCATACGGGCGATTTCAAGAATCCTTTCCTTACTGTCCAGCAGCCGTATACCGGTACGGTCTCCCCCGTCCTCCTCGAACTTGTAGACCTGGTAATGATGCTCACCCTTGCCGGCCACCTGCGGGAGGTGTGTGATATTGATGACCTGCTTTCCCTTTGACATTTTTTTCATAATGCCCCCGACCTTGTCGGCTATCTCTCCTGATACCCCTGAATCCACCTCGTCAAAAATAATGGTCGGAAGCTCCAGTGAATCGGAAAGCAGTGATTTTATACTGAGCATCAGCCGGGACAGTTCGCCCCCGGAGGCGACCTTCGATATTTCCCGGGGAGGCACCTGCTTATTGGCCGAAAAAAGAAATTCCACCTCATCCTTGCCGTTTACCGAAAAATCTACGAGTGACTGCATTGAGATCCGGAAGCTGGCATTCGGAATACCCAGCACCCGAAGCATCCCGTTCACTTCCTTCTCCATTGCCGGGATTACTTTATTCCGGCTGGTGGACAGCTCCCCGGACAGGCTCCCGAGCAGGACCAGGGAATCACTCCACTCCTTCTCCAGGGCGGAGATCTTTTCATCATAGGAGGAAATATCGGCGATCCTGGCATCCAGTTCATCCCGGATACGGATCAGTTCGGGTAGTTCATTCACCCCGTGCTTCTGCATAAGGCTGTACAACATATCAAGCCTTTCCCTGACCATCTGCTGCCTTCCTGGATCAAGTTCCATGGTATTGCCTCCGGTTTCGGCCTCCGTGGCAATGTCCTCCAGTTCGATCCATGCCGACTCTATCCTTTCACCCGGTTCCCCGGCTCCGGGGTAATAATCCCTGATGGAAGCGAATGCCTGCATGGCTCTCTGAAGCAGGTCACGCACGGATCCCTCCTCCCCGTTAAGCAGGGAATGAACAAGATACAGGTTCCGTTTGATCTCCCCGGCATGGTCGAGGGTCTGCAGTTCCTGCTCCAGTGATTCCTGCTCATCAGCGGAGAGTTTCGCCTCATCGAGCTGTTTGAACCGGAAGGTAAAATAATCAAGGTCTGTTTGTGCCTTCCTGGCCTTTTCCCGGAGTTCCGCCAGCTTTTCCCCCAGTTTAGTATAGACATTATACTGATCCCCGTAGGCAGCAAGCAGGTTCTGGTTGCCGGCCACGGTATCGACGACTGTCAGCTGGAAGCTGTGTACACCCAGGTTCAGGTTCTGGTGCTGGGAATGGATATCGACCAGGCGGAGGCCAAGTTCCCTCACAAGGGGAAGGTTGACCGGTGTATCGTTGATAAATGCCCTCGATTTCCCGCCGGGGACAATCTCCCTCCTCAGAATAACCGGGTCCCCGAAATCCAGGTCATTGTCTGAAAAGAAATCCTTCAGGTCATATGATCCGATCCTGAAACTTCCTTCCACGATACACTTCTTATCCTTGTCCTCCAGAACAGAGGTGTCTGCCCGGTTCCCCAGCAGGAGTCCAAGGGCCCCCAGCAGGATAGACTTCCCGGCACCCGTCTCCCCGGTAATAATAGTCAGGCCCTGCTTGAATTCAATCTCCAGGTGCCTGATCAGGGCATAGTTCCTTACATGAAGTGTGCTCAACATAGTTCGGTAATGCGCAGCTGTTAACATTAATGAGGTTCAGACCATAATATCTGTTCCCTTCCCCGGTAAATTTCACCGCAAATTCCTGTTGTAAAGTTAAAATTTGTAAGTGAACCTTACTATGCCTGCCGGTGAAATCTCATGGAGAGGCTCTAGTTCGAGGCCTGGATCTTGTCGTACTTGGTTTTGTTGGCCGGGTCGATCTCCTGCAGGATCCGGATGGCGCGGGACTTCTCCTCGGTAAATGATTCCGAGAAAATATTGATCATTTCGTCAGCCTTTGCATCCAGGATCAGCTGCATCCAGTGAATGAAGGGGTCAGGCTTTTCCCGGAATACCGTCTGCAGTTTATCGAGGCTTTCGGCAATGACTGCACGCCCTTCGTTAACCTTCCCGTCCATAACATCGAGTCCCTGGCGGTGGTAACTGTAACTGAATTCCCTCAGCGGACGGTAACCGTCATTCAGGATGTCGTTCACCAGCCAGTAGCGGTTCTTATGGTCGAGGCTTTCGAAAGGTTTCCAGCCACCTTCACGCGCATTCTGAGCATTGGCCACGATATTCTCCGCCTGCTGAAATAAAAGGGTCCCTCCCAGGTAGGAAAAGGAATCGTAATCCAGTCCGATGATCATATAAGCCCAGTAGGCCAGCAGGGAGGTCAGGTTGGAAATATGCTGGGTTACATCGTATTCCAGGGGCTCGAACTCCACATAACGGAAATGTATCTTATTGTCTACGTAATTCAGCATCACCGTGTTGTAGTTCGTGTTGTATATCGGCCTGCGGGATTGGATCGTAAGGGTTCCCCTGAACTCGTCGGCACTCAGCTGCTCGGTGATATTGAACATCATATTGCACTCGATCCTCTCATCGATTGAATATACATGGCTGGTCCAGTTCTTAGTGTTCATGAACTCGTAAATGGCGGTCTGGAGAGTCTGAAAAACCTGCTTGTTGGTCCCCTGGATCTGCTGAGAAACGATTTGAACATTGCACTTGAGTTCCTGGGAACCTGCCCTTCCGGGGAATAGCACGATCCCGGCCAGCAGGAGGATGGATGCGGATTTTCTATGCAACATACTCGATGAGTTTATCAACGATATCCAGGGCAACTTCCTTTTTAGTCTTTAACTCAAAAATACGGAGATTATTTTCTTTTTCCAGGATGCTTATCTTATTTGTATCAAATCCGAAACCTGCCCCTTTATCATTCAGGGAATTAAGCATAATGAAATCAAAATTCTTCCGTATCAGCTTGTCCCGGGCATTATCGAGTTCTGCAGTGGTCTCCAGGGCAAACCCGGCCAGCACCTGTCCCGGTTTTTTCTCTCTTCCAAGCTCCCAGGCGATGTCACGTGTAGGCTCCAGTTCAAGTATAAAGGAATCTCCTGTACGTTTTATCTTCTGCTCCGACCTCTGCCGGGGCGTGTAATCCGCCACGGCGGCCGTAAGGATGCCTGCATCGCATTTATCAAATAGTGCGAAACAGCGGCTTGCCATTTCGGCAGCGGAGGTAACCATATAACGCTTTATCGATGGATTTACGGGGGAAAGGCTTACAGGCCCGCTGACCAGAAAAACTTCGGCGCCTTCCCGGGCACAAGCTTCGGCAATGGCATATCCCATTTTACCGGTGGAATAATTACTGATAAACCGGACGGGGTCAATTTTTTCCTGGGTCGGCCCGGCCGTAATCAGGATTTTTTTTCCTGACAGTCTGCCGGAATTATATTTTTCCCTGGCCACCGGCAGTAGCTTTAAAAAAAGATTTTATCGTTTCAAGAATGATCTCGGGTTCTACCATGCGCCCCTTCCCGTACAGTCCGCTGGCAAGCTCCCCGGTATCCGGTTCAAGGATCCGGTTCCCGTAAGACTTCAGTATTTCTGTATTCCGGACCGTGGAGGGATGCCGGTACATGTCCAGGTCCATCGCCGGGGCCAGGATCACCGGGCATTTGCAGGACAGGTAGGTAGTAATCAACAAATTATCGGCGATCCCGTTTGCCATCTTCCCCATGGTACTGGCCGTCACGGGGGCCACCAGGAAAAGATCCGCCCAGATTCCCATGTCAACATGAGAATTCCATTGCCCGCTCGTGTTCGAAAAGAAATCGGAAAAGACCGGTTTGCCGGAAAGCGTGGAAAGGGTTACCGGGGTAATGAACTCCTTGGTAATTGGGGTCATTATAACCTGCACTTCAGCCCCTTCCTTAATGAACAGGCGTACAAGGGTAGCTGCCTTGTAGGCTGCAATGCTGGCGGTCACCCCCAGTAGTATTTTTTTTCCTTCCAGCATAATGCTGTACGATGGTGTATCTCCTAACTGTCTGTTTCGGGTTCTGACATCCGGTAATAAATGTTGTCATCGAGGAACTCCTGGGTTGCTATCAGGGTCGGTTTGGGAAGCCTTTCATAGTATTTGGATATCTAA
>JAUVKJ010000346.1 GCA_030592145.1 Bacteroides sp. | reverse complement strand
GATGGCCCCGCTTTCCCGCAGGGTAAACAGCACAGCCAGCGCCCCGAAAACGATAAGCAGGATCTGTATGGCTATGCCAATCCCGTTCACGGTAGAGGCAAAGATCCAGTTCATTGGTGTTTTCCAGACAAACAGGGCAAGCAGTAATGCCGTTAAAAAGGCAACCGGCATGGATTTGGTTGCTCCCCAGCGAAAACCGACCATGAGAATAAAAATAACAGCAATGGGAATGAATGCAAGCAGGGCAAGAACTCCGAGAGACATAGTTTAATGATTTAGATTGTAATTAATGGTGGCCTAAAAATATAACTTTTTAGCGAACCTTGCTGCCGAATATGAACCGGCATGAGAAGTTACGGCCAAATATGTTATTTTTGAGACACAGATCAATGCAGCCATGAAAATTCTGATCGCACCGGATTCCTTTAAAAACGCACTTTCTGCACTTGCGGTCGCGGATTCAATTAAAAAAGGCCTTCTGAAAGCCCTGCCCGGGGCAGAGATTGAAACCATTCCCATGGCAGATGGGGGAGAGGGAACGGTGGAATCCCTGATCGCTGCAACAGGGGGAAAACTTGTCAGTGTAAGAGTTCATGATCCGCTGATGCGGGAAGTGGAATCCTCCTTCGGGATCACCGGTGATGGAAGTACTGCTGTTATTGAAATGGCAGCTGCTTCGGGTATTCAGCTAATCAGGGCGGAGGAGAGAGATCCCTGGAACACGAGCACCTGGGGCACCGGGGAATTGATCCGTGCCGCTCTTGACAAAGGATGCCGTACCCTGTTGCTGGGCATCGGTGGATCTGCAACCAACGATTGTGGAATGGGTATGGCCGCTGCACTGGGAGTAGAGTTTCTGGGACCTGAAGGGGATCCGGTTGGACAGGGCGGGGGTGCGCTTGGACAGGTAAGCAGGATAGATATTTCGGGACTCGATCAGCGGATAGGAGACACAAAAATCCTGGTGGCCTGTGATGTTACCAATCCGCTTACGGGTCCGAAAGGAGCTTCACATGTTTATGGTCCGCAGAAAGGCGCCGACGAGTCCACAGTGAAAAAGCTTGACAGGAACCTGGCTGGTTTTGCCGGGATCATCCGCGATCAATTGGGCAGGGACGTTGAAAAGGTTCCCGGGGCAGGGGCTGCAGGCGGACTTGGAGCGGGACTGATAGCCTTCCTGGACGGACAGCTGGTAGAAGGTGTTCCGGCCGTTGCCGAAAGGATCGGGCTGGAAGAGAAAATAATGGGGGTTGACCTTGTAATCACCGGCGAAGGAGGGATGGATTTCCAGACCCAGTTCGGTAAAACACCTTACGGGGTGGCTCAGATAGCAATGAGGAATGATAAACCTGTGATCGCAGTTGCCGGTACCCTGGGCAAAGGGGTAGAGGCTTTATACGATCAGGGCTTTGATGCCATATTCTCAATTCTCGATGCACCTATGAGCCTTGAGGAAGCCATAAAAAAAACTCCTGTCCTCCTGGAGAACACAGGAGAGGGTATCGGCAGATTATTGAAAATCGGAAAGTTACTTTAATATCCCGTTCAGGTCAGATCCTGTAGATTTCCTTGTTCACAAGACGCATGAGTTCGTTGTAGTTTTCTTCAGCCATCAGCTTCTTGTACTTTGCACGGTCAAGTTTACCAGCCAGGTCCCATACCCCCTGTGTGATCTCGGCATGGCGGTTGAAAAAGTCAACCATTTCAAAGATCCTCGGGGAGGCATCGGTTGTAAAATACTTGCTGTAATTATACTCTCTGGCATAGAACATAAGTTCTACAGAATGCAGGAAGTGCCTGCTTGAACCGACCAGGTCCCAGTCAGCCCTTGTGTCATTATCGTTGGTATGGATGTAGGCATCATACCCGGATTCATATATGGTTACAAGTGACTGGGCCGGGTTTTCCTGGCTCTGCAGGGAATGTCCCATGTCAAGGGTGATCCCGGTATTGGTATTGCCCACCTCTTTGAGCAGGAGAAGGGCCTTGGCAGTTGTGTCAAGCTGGCAATGTACTCTTGTTTCGGAGTATTTTGGCTCAATGAACAGCGGTATTTCCGGCATATAATCCGCGGCTTCTCCGACCGTCTCGATCATGTATCTCCAGGCGGTCTTGTAATCGACCTGGAACAGAACATCGTAGCCGTCGCTTAGTGGACAGCAGGTCACATGGGGAGCGCCTACTGCCCTGGCATATTCCTTACCCTTTTTTATCATCTCCACCGCGCGGTCGCGTATGTCCTTGACAGGCCTCGACAGGGCTCCGGGAACCCATTCAGCTTCCTTTTTAATATTCACGTTGATGGCTGCAAACTGAAGTCCGAGTTCATCCATCCATTTTTTTATTTCTACCGGGTCCCCGGTCTCGTATGGAAAAACCATTTCCACACCATCAAATCCCTTTATTTTCTTTACGATCTCCAGTTTTTCCCTTGTTCCGACCGGATGCTGGTATTCTGAAAAGCGGTCCTGTGTCTTGCCTAAAAATCCGATGATTACGCCTTGCTTCATTATTTATGTCTTTTAAACAGATTGTGGTTAATATT
>JAUVKJ010000206.1 GCA_030592145.1 Bacteroides sp. | reverse complement strand
GTATCACATTTTAACCTGGAGCAGGCGCTGGGAGTGATCAGGGAGGTTCAGCCCGGGCAGGCTTATCTTACCCATATCTCGCATCTTATGGGCCGCCGGAAAGATACAGAAGCAGAATTGCCGGATAACGTACGGTTTGCCTGGGATATGCAGAGTATTGACATATGATCAGCGGCTGTATTTCCTGAACAATATGGCAAACAGCAAACCCAGTACAAGGAATACACACCCTCCGAAGAACAGCGCCGTCTGCAAACCCTTACTGTCCGTCAGCATACCCATGGTTGGGCCGACCAGTACGAAGCAGAGGCGGATCAGGAAATTCCGGACCGACAATACCGTGGCCCTGACCTCCGATGCGCTCAGGCGATGGATATAATCCTTCAGTACCGGAGTTGCAAATCCGCGAATGATATAGAAAATGAAAAGTATGATGAGTGCCCAGAGGGAATCCAT
Organism: Bacteroides sp.; assembly: GCA_030592145.1. Taxonomy (GTDB): domain Bacteria; phylum Bacteroidota; class Bacteroidia; order Bacteroidales; family SM23-62; genus SM23-62. The sequence continues at coordinate 3,676 of JAUVKJ010000206.1, read as the reverse complement.
ACTACCGAGCAAAAGGTAAGCTGCCGGGATCAATATGGCAATGGCAAGAACGCACCTCCTGGGTCCGAATCTTGTTTCTACCCGGTAGGCCGCCATCGCCGCCAGTCCCGCTGTCAGATTCAGCAGGGTCCACAGCAATCCATACAGGGAAAACGGCAGTCCAATGTGTTTGAAGTAGGGCTGTGCAAACCAGGCCATGGTAAGTGTGGCTGTTCCGATAACGGCGGACAGAAAGATGTTCGTTCTCAGTTCCTTGTTTATGAACAGGGAATCTTTGACAACGTGCAGGATGGTCCGGAAGGTGAATACTCTCAATCGCTTGTGGCTTGCAGGCTCGACCAGCAGGATGGCAGCGGGTATTGCCAGGACGGAGATCCCTGTCTGGACATAAAAATTGCTCCTCAGACTGATCAGGGCGAGAAGTCCCCCAATAATCCCGGCACACGCTTCGGCGATGTTCCCGTAGGATACCATTCTTCCTTCATACTTAATGTATTCCTTTTCTTTTTTATTATCGAGAAGAGAATCATACAGCATGGCGGAATCGGCCCCGGATATAAAACTCTGGCCGAATCCGAGAACCAGTTCTGCCAGCAGGAATCCCAGGAACCCGTAGGAAAAACTGTAAATGCTGAATCCAATGGTACCAAGGATGCACCCAATGATCAGGGTCCGCCGTCTCCCGATAACATCCGCAAAGTATCCGGAAGGGATCTCAAGGGCAACGATGGATACCGAATAAACCGCCTGCAGGATCATCACCTGTTGCATATCCAGGCTGTTGGAAGTGTAAAATGGAACAATGTACGGCATGAAAAGCATAAACCACTTGGAGATCTTGATGAGATACAGTTTCCATATGTTGGACTTCGTGGTTTTTTTCATGGCTGCCTGCAAGGAACTGCAAAAATAACATTTTCGGAATTGGCCGGGCCTGGTGTTTTTAACAGAATCCTTTTACTTTTGTATTATGGGGATGTGCATCACAGAAAAGATCCTTGCTGCGCACAGCAATGCGGATACGGCAAGACCGGGTGATATTCTGGATGTGGAAATTGATGCCCGCGTGGCCCGCGATTTCGGAGGGGCCAACGTGGTTAAGAACATACGGGAAAATCAACTGGGAATAGAGAACCCGGACAGAACCTTTTTTACGTTTGACTGCAATCCAACGGGTTCGGATCAGAAGTATGCAGCCAACCAGCACCTTTGCCGGCAGTTTGCACGGGAACACGGCATAAAGGTATATGATATCAACAAGGGAATAGGTACGCACCTCATGATCGAAGAGGGACTCGTATACCCCGGGGCAACCGCGGTGTCGACCGATTCCCATGCCAATATCCTGGGGGCCGTAGGAGCTTTCGGTCAGGGCATGGGAGACAAGGATATTGCAGCCGCATGGAGCAAGGGAAAGGTCTGGTTCAAGGTTCCGGAATCGGTAAAACTGACCATCCGGGGCCGGATCCCTGAAAAGGTAAGCGCCAAGGATATGGTATTGAACCTTCTGGCCCGATTTGGCGCCAACACCTTCCTTGGGAAATCCATTGAATTATATGGGGAGGAGATCGAATTCCTTTCGCTTGATATGCGGATCACCATCGCTTCAATGGCAACAGAACTTGGGGCCGTAACCATAATGATACCCCCAAATAGAGAAGTCGTAAGATACTGTGAATCAAGAATATGTGGAAAGATCGAGCCGGTCATGGCGGACCCCGACGCACAATATGCGCAGGAAATCGAGCTGAATGCAGAGGAATATGTGCAAATGGTATCAAGACCGGGGAAACCCCATGATGCAATACCTCTGGAGGAACTCAAGGGTACGCGGATCGATTCTGCATTTATCGGGAGCTGTACAAACGGCAGGATCGAGGACATGCGTGCTGTTGCCAGGGTATTAAAAGACCATAAAGTAGCTGAAGATGTAGTGCTGAAAATTGTTCCCTGCACGGACAGGGTCTGGAACCTTTGTCTTGAAGAGGGATTGATGGAGATATTCAAGGATGCAGGTGCGCTTGTTTCCAACCCTGGATGCGCGGGTTGTGCGGCAGGGCAGGTGGGGCAGAATGGGCCGGGTGAAGTAACCGTTAGTTCCGGGAATCGTAATTTTCCGGGCAAGCAGGGCCTGGGTGAGGTTTATCTCTCTTCTCCGGAAATTGCCGCAGCCTCGGCTGTGGCAGGTTTTATTACCTCCCCCGATCTGATCCCGGAGGGAAAGATCGAAGATCATCCCCTGGAGACGGAGAACAGGAGCGAACCCGAAGCTGAAGCCGGACCCGAAGTAAAATCACCTGCCTTCAGTCCGGCGAAAAAGAAAGCCGTCCCCGGACCAAAACCCTCTGAATTCACAGGAAAGGCATGGTTCATTGAGCAGGACGACATTGATACGGACATGATATTTCATAACAGGCACCTTACGATCACCGATATCGGGGAAATGGGAAAATATGCCCTGGGGAACCTGAAGGATTATGAATCTTTTGCCGCTGAAGCTAACAAAGGAGACATCATAATAACGGGTAAGAATTTTGGCGCAGGCAGCTCCAGGCAGCAGGCGGTAGATTGTTTCAGTTCGCTGGGTATCTCCTGCATCGTTGCAGAATCATTCGGGGCGATCTACGAGCGGAATGCGATCAATGCGGCCTTTCCCATCCTGAGTTCCCCTGAACTGGGTAATCTGGAGTTTAAAAATGGGGACCAGGTTCATGTTAACATTAAAACCGGGGAGATCCTGAATAAAAGGAACGGTATAAGCATAAGGGCCACACCCTTTTCAGAGATTCAGATGGAGATCTACCAGAACGGTGGACTTTTTTAGTCCCCGGTAAATTAGGTGAACTTCCGGAAAAACGGTACCGGTACCTTTAAAAAGAAACATTTCAAAATTTCAGTGTAGTATGGGAAAGACTTTTGTTGAAAAGATTCTGGATGCCCCGCAGGGCGCCATCGTATTTAAAAAACCGGATTTGGTTTTATCACATGACAATTCGGCCAGCATCCGGAAGACCTTTGAGAAAATGAACGGAAAAAAGCTGGCAGATCCGGATCAACTGCTGATCGTGCTTGACCACAATGCCCCGCCAACCAATGCGAAGCTGGCCACCGATTACCAGGCTGTCCGGGATTTCGTAAAAGTCCAGCGGGTGAAGAGGTTTTACGATGCCGGGAAAGGCATCTGCCACCAGATCATGTCATACCATGCCCATCCGGGGATGGTGATTGTGGGGTCTGACAGCCATACCTGTACTGCAGGTGCTTTTAATGCCCTGGCAGCGGGAATTGACAGAACTGAGACAGCTGGGATATGGAGGCGGGGGGAGACCTGGTTCAGGGTGCCCGAAAGTATGAAGATTACACTCAACGGAAAGTTTCATGAGGGGGTTTATGCCAAAGACCTTTCGCTCTGGATCATAGGCCTGATCGGATCGGCAGGAGCCAATTACAGGTCAATAGAGTTTCACGGGGAGGGGGTCGCCTCACTCAACATTTCGGAGAGGATGACCCTGGCCAACCTGGCCTCTGAGATGGGTGCGAAGAACGCGGTCTTTCCCCCGGATGAAATATTATCCGTGTTTTACGGCAGCATAAAAATAAACGGGATATGGGCGGATGATGATGCAGGCTATGCCGGGGAAATTACAGTGAACCTGGATGAGGTGGTTCCCCTGGT
>JAUVKJ010000142.1 GCA_030592145.1 Bacteroides sp. | reverse complement strand
GATATTCATGATTCCGATCCCTCCTACCAGTAGGGAAATGCTGGCAATAGCCCCGAGTACGATATTGAAAACATCCTTGGTTCTCTGCTCCTGTTTAAGCAACAGTTCAGGCACTGTGATTTCGTAATCCTTAACTTCCTGGTGGCGGCGGAACAGCATCCTGCTCAGGAACTCGGTAGAGGGGGCCAGTTCTTCAGATTCGTTTACCTGGACAATGATCTTGTCGAGCTGGTGATAATTGGAGCTTACGTTCTGCGTGGGACTGGTACTCATGGAAAAAAAGAACCTGAAGCCTCCTCTGAAAGATGAAGTGGATTGTTTGATCCTCGAACTCACCAGCGCCCGGTTCTGGAAGCGCATCAGCATGGTCTTGGCAGGTATATAAAGGTTGTCGTTAAATACGTTTACCCCCATATTCTCAAATGCTGTAAGACTCACATCTGTCCGCTCCAGGACACCGATCACCTTCAGCCAGATCTGGTCGAACTTAATGTATTTGTTCAGGGGATTCTCCCTGGGAAAGAACTTGCTCTGGATATTGGCGCCAATTATACAGACGGGTATCCCATTCTCCCCCTGGTGTTCATTGAAGAAAACTCCCTCTCTTAATTCAAGGTTGTAGATATCAAAATACTCCTTTGAGACACCCAGCAGTTTGGCCTGTTCCCTTTTGCCAGCCTTGACTACGTACGAGTTCAGGACGATCTCGGGACTGATCCGGTTCACTGTTGGCAGTATCTGCTGAATGGCTTCCGCATCTGCAAGGCTCAAACCCGGTGAAAATTTTACTTTTTGCCTGTCTTCACCGCTTCCATTCTCTCCGTTTGCTTCCTGGCCTGCCGGGGTTACAATAGGGGTAATCACAATATTATTAACGCCAACCATCTTCATTTGTTCCAGTATTTCCTGCCTTGCCCCGTTACCTATGGCCAGCATGCTGATCACGGCGGCCACGCCGAAAATAATCCCGAGTCCCGTGAGGATTGATTTCAGCTTATTCGCCAGGATAGACTCCAGGGCGATGATAATATCATGGAAGTAACGGTACTTTATCACGATAGTCTCTTTTCATCTCTTTTCAGCGTGAGCGCATTCTCTGGCCAGGGGGCCTTTTTTTCTTGAGCGCCTCATTGTTATTCCTGGTTTCTTCTTCAAGACGTTTTTTCTCCGCTTCTTTCTCCCGGATCACTTCCAGCAGTTCGAGTCCCGTAAAACGCATTTCCTCCGCACCCTCGGGAACGGATAGCAATATTTTTTCACCCTCTTCCAGCCCGGCCTCTACGATGATCTCATTCTCGTTAGCATCATCCAGAACCACTACCTGCCTGGTACGGTTTTTCCTGTACACATAGGTCATGCTGTCATTTGAATGAACTGCCTCCAGCGGAATATAGAGAACGTCCTGGTAAGTCTTCGTTACGATGCTGTTGCTGGTTGTCATGGAAGGCCTGAGGATAGGATCCGTACCATCAAGCTTAATGACCACTTCGAATACCTTGGCATCGGTGTTTGGCAACTGTTCCCCAATGTTGGCCACCTCTGAAACCATCCCTGTATAGTTTTTTTCAGGGAATGCATCGACCCCGGCTCTTACTTCCTGGTTCACCGAGATCCTGCTTATATCAATTTCATTCACATAGGTTTTTGAGATCATCGTTGACATGTCGGGAAGTGTGGCAACGGTTAGATCCCAGGTACTTATCTCGGAACCCACGGTCCTTTTTTGTCCGTTCCATTCCCTTTTATAGATAACCATCCCGGAAGCCGGCGCCGTGATTACAAATCGCTCAAGCACCTTTTCCATCTCTTCCTGTCTCCTCCGCTGTTTGGCCAGGTCAACGCTCACTTCGGTCATGTCTGCCCTGGATTGTTGTACCTTCAACTGGTAGTTCTTGACAGCCTGCTGTTGGGCCCTCGTGGCCTTATCCAGGTTGATCTGTGCCTGCCTGATCGTAGCCGGAGGCTCGAACTGGCTCTGTTCCAGGGTGATTTCAGCTTCTTCCTCGTTGAACTTGAGATTGATCAGTTCATCGCGAAGATTGCGGAGCTGAATGGTCGTATCCAGTTTGGTCCTTGTATATGCTGACTTTCTTACTTCCAGTTCATCGAGGATATCCTTGTAGTTATTATCCGCTTCGGAACGGTCAAGCGTGGCCACATAATCGCCCGAGTCAACCACGGTACCCTCCGGGATCAGGTCCTGGATCTTTATGCTGCGAAACCTCAGGTGCCTGTTTCTCAGCTGCATGGGTGCCTTTATATCGGTTGACCGCAATGCCTGTAGTTCTCCGGTTACCGTGATGAGAATCTCAAAATCTCCATTTACAACTTCGGTTTCCAGCGGCTTGGTCAGTTCTTCCTTTGAAGCAACGGAGTATATCACGGTGGCTGCGATCAATGCACCCAGGATAATCAGGAAAATCAGGTTACGACGTTTCATTTTAAAAGAATCTTAATAAAATGTATCTGAAAGATGAAAAATTGAAATTAATACATTTCCGGTGACTTACATCAACGAATTGATTTAAAAGACAGACCTGGCAGGCCTGAGATTAATGCCTGTCTTCCCGTATCAGGTCGATCACCTCCTTTGCCATTTTATCGGCTTCCGGCTTCGATCCGGCCTCGGTATATATCCTGATAATGGGTTCGGTGTTTGATTTTCGCAGGTGGATCCATCCCAGGGGCATATCCACCTTCAACCCATCTTCCCTGTTGAGTGTGAATTGACTGTAATTTTCCTCCACCCTGTCCAGAATATGGTCCAGTCTCACTCCCGGATCCAGTGTCACCTTGTTCTTGGAGATATAATAGTCCGGGTAGCTTTTTCTCAACTGGCTGGTTTTCATGCCCGTTGCAGCAAGGTGCGAAAGAAAAAGAGCAGCCCCTGTCAGGGCATCCCGCCCATAATGCATCTCCGGGTAAATCACCCCACCGTTGCCTTCACCTCCTATGACCGCATTGTTTTGCTTCATGATGCGGACTACGTTTACCTCTCCGACAGCAGAGGCATAATAGCGCCCGCCGTGCTTTTCGGTGACATCCCTGAGTGCCCGGGAGGATGAAAGGTTTGAAACTGTATTTCCGGCGGTATTACCAAGGATATAATCGGCCACTGCCACAAGTGTATACTCCTCTCCGAAAGCGTTCCCTTTCTCATCCATGATGGCCAGGCGGTCAACATCGGGATCGACTACCAGTCCCAGGTCAGCACCATGCTTCACCACCGCATCCGAAAGATCCCCCAGATTCTCCGGCAAAGGTTCAGGATTATGCGGAAATATACCGCTGGGTTCACAGTACAATTCGATCACTTCCTTTACTCCCAGTTGCTTCAGCAGGGAAGGAAGTACCAGTCCCCCCACAGAATTGACACAATCCACAACAACCCGCAAACCGGCCCCCTCGATAGTTTCTGTATCTACGAGACCGAGCGCCAGGATCTTCCTGATATGCCGTTCTGCATAATCATCGATGCCTTTGACGCGGCCGGTTTTTTCCGCATACTCGAAAGCTTCCTTCCCGGCCAGTTCCAGTATCCTCTGTCCATCTTCCGCGGTAATGAATTCACCCCTGTCATTTAACAGTTTCAGCGCATTCCAATGGCCAGGATTATGGCTGGCTGTCAGGATGATGCCACCCTGTGCTTTTTCCTCAACAACGGCAATTTCAACCGTGGGGGTTGTAGCCAGTTCCAGGTTCACCACATCCATGCCCATCCCCGCCAGCGTGCCACAAACGAGCTGTTCCACCATTTCTCCCGAAATCCGGGCATCCCGGCCGACAATTATGCTTCCCCCTGTCCTCTTCAGGCTTTCCTGCACCCAGGCGGCATAAGCGGAAGTGAATTTTACAATATCCAGAGGAGTCAGTCCATCGCCCGGTTTTCCGCCGATGGTACCCCGGATCCCTGATATCGATTTAATTAGTGTCATAATGCACACAAAGATGGGAAAGAATGCAGAACCAGCCAAATTGAAGCAGGGGAAGGGGAAATAAAATTTGTACATTTGCAGCGGCATGAGACCATCTTCGAAATCAGGCAGCAAAAACCACAGTAAAAAGGGCTCGTCCAGGGCAGCATCCGGTCCGGGGAAAACTGTCTCCCGGTCGAAAGCATCCAGACCTCCAAAAAGCCAACCAACAGAGCGGGTATCCAATTCAGTGAAGGCATCTTCCCGGACAAAATCATCGGGTCTCCGAAAAAGCCTTACAACGGAGCGGGTATCCAATGCGGGCGTGCGGCTGAACCGTTTCATTGCCAACACCGGGGTCTGCTCACGCAGGGAGGCCGATCAACTTATCCTTTCCGGTTACATTAAAGTGAACGGGGAAACGGTCACGGAGATGGGAATTCGCGTAACTCCCACAGATTCAGTCAATTACAAGGGAAAACTGCTTAGAGGCGAGCGGAAAGTATATGTATTGCTCAACAAACCAAAGGATTGCGTTACCACGGTAAAAGACACCCATGGACGAAAAACCGTAATGGACATGGTCAGGGGATGCTGTACGGAACGGATCTATCCTGTAGGACGGCTGGATAGAAATACCACCGGTGTGTTATTACTGACCAACGACGGTGAACTTGCCGATGCCCTGATCCACCCTTCCTTCAATAAGAAAAAGATCTACCATATTCATCTTGACAGATCCCTGAGTACCACAGATATGCAAAAGCTCAGTGATGGATTCGAACTTGAGGACGGTTTTATCCGTCCCGACCGCGTCGAATATGTGGAGGACGCAGACAGGAAGCAGGTTGGCCTGGAAATTCATTCCGGCCGAAACCGGGTCGTCAGACGCATTTTCGAGCGCCTGGATTATAAAGTTCTACGACTTGACCGGGTTTATTTTGCCGGATTGACAAAAAAAGGGCTGTCACGCGGGCGATGGAAGCATCTGAGCGAAAAAGAGGTAAATATGCTTAAAATGTCGGCCTCCGGAAAGAAACCCGGAAAACGGCCGGCAAAATCCTGATCCCGCTACCTCCAGTGAAAAAAACCCTTCTGATAATACTGGTCTTTACCGGTTTCGTTCCCATTCTGAACATACGGGCACAGCACCTTGAAGGCAGGATACTTGACCACCAAAGCAAGCGTCCCCTGGCCTTTGTGAATATTGTTTATAAATCCGGGGGACAGGGAACGGTTTCAAACATCGACGGGGAATTCAGCATTTCCACGGTGGATGAAATTGAATTCCTTAAATTCTCATATGTAGGCTACCATACAAAATACATTGGAGTGGAGGACATCCGCCCGGGTAAAACCATCCAGGTCAGGCTTGAACGGAAAGCCTACGACATCGAAGAGGTAAATATCCTTCCCGGGATCAATCCCGCCCACCGGATCATTCGTCTGGCCAGTGAGAACCGCAATCTGAACAACCCGGAGAAGATGAGCTCCTTTTCCTATACTTCCTAC